>DASTGE010000395.1:0-2647 GCA_035719405.1 Burkholderiaceae bacterium | reverse complement strand
CAATCTGTGGTTGGGGGTGCCGACCTCCGACCACGCCCGCTCAAGGGAAGCATGACGCGATCGGCTTGAACTGAGATTCGACTGAATCCCTGGTCTGTGCACGACAACCTTCATCGTGCAGGAGTAGCGGGCGTCTCTTGTGCGCTCAAAGGTTCGTCATGCGTATCATCGTTTCGACGCCGGATCACCCGCGTCATATCGGCAAGCGCCTTGCATCTGTCCTTGATGTCCCTCTGACCCGCGGCTACGCGGTCGCCGCCCGCGTCTTGGGCTACAAGAGCTGGGACGAATTGCTCCAGCATTGCGACTGGGGCCCGTGCTACCACTCATCCCTGGCCGCTGTGCCGGATCGACAGTGCATGCCGCTGGCGGTGACCCTGCGTCGCCAATTCCAGGCTCAGACCCTGTCGGCTGTTGCGAACATCGAATTTGCGACGGCGACGGAGATCGTCGCGCAGGTGCGCCCCTCGGATGGGTTCAGCCTGCCCGAGAGCCCGTTGAGCTACGCGCAGCGTCCCCCGCGGCCGACGGACCCGAAGCTTTCACGAGCGACCCATGCTCAGTTCTCGGCCGACCTCCACCGGACCTGGCAGGTCGTGGGGCTGCAGCGCCAGATCGCCAAGGCTTTGGTCGAAATCTCGCATTTACTGGAAGCGCTGCAGCTGCAAGAGTGGCCGCTGAACCAGTTCTTGTATGACCTCCGGGACACGCCCTACGGCGGCTGGTCACCCACGTACCTGGCAGAACTACACCGCGCACCCAAGTTCATCTCGCACGCCGAATCGCTGAGCTGCATGCAGGCGCTGGCGACAATCGGCTCCACCGTCAACCAGGCCGAGATCCAGGATTTGCAAGCAATCACAGCTCCGCTGACCGCCGCGATCGAACGAGCACAGGAGCACCTACGGGCATGGCGGGTCAAGAGCGCGGCACATGACGGCGAACAACCACGCTTTGACGGCGTACAGCCGATCGAGGACGAGGGCGTTGAACTGCTACAGCAACACATGGGGCTGACGGATGACCAAGCCTTTTTGCTGCGCGATCCAGCGTTTGATCTGGATGGCGCGTGGCGGTTGAAAGAGAGCATCGACGCCCTCGATTCCAAGGTACGCTCCCTGGAGCCAGTGCGCCAAGCCGCGGCAAAACTCAGGCGAAGAATCACGGACTGCTATCGAAGACTGGAGGCGGAGCACGCTCAGCGCCAGCCATTACCTCGACAGTGGGACATCTGGGGCATCGGCTCGGGTTCCGTCGTGGCTCTTGGCACCGTGATGGCCAGCACCTCGATGAAGGCCATCGCGACTGCCCCATCGTTCCTCGCCGGTCGGGTCATCGCGGTGCCCGCCGGCTTCACACCTTGGCGGGATTCGCAGCCCGCGTTGAGTGCGGTGCAAGCTGCTGGGGAGATTCAGTCATGAAGTGCGCGTACGTCACAAAGTTGCTCGAGCAGGACGGCGTGCCCTTCGGGATCGAGCTGTCGTGGGGTGCCCGGACGGAGCACGAGCGCGGCATCGACGAACTGCTGCGGGCCCTGTCACCGCGGCGACACCTGGACGGCCAAATGATTGCATGCACACGACGCCTGCCCGAACGCCTGTTCTTTGCGCGCGGCGAGATCGACGGGGAGGATCAGGCGGTGCTGGAACTCGAGTCCGACTTTGTCCGAAGGGCGCCACCGCCCACAGTGGGCGCATTGAGAAAGCGCATCGACACCTTCGAGCGCATGTGGTCGACACTGAAGGACGAGCAGGAATTCAGCAAGCGCCCTGTTCGCGGAGCGTGGGACCAATCAACGTTCATCGTCCACGTGCGCGGAACGAGGAACGCCGACGCGCTCGAATTGCTCGCGGCCGCGTTTGCAGCAGAGGATTTGTCGGTGACCTACGGAGCAGCACCGAGCGAACAGTGGGTCGACTCCCGGGGTCTGAACGCGCCCGCGCGACGAACGCCATGCCTGGGCCTGTTTGCACCGGGGCTTTGCCCGCCGGCCTGGCGCCACCTCCTGGCCAAGATGACCGACGCCCCTGCGCAGCGGCCAACCCATTGAGCTGGACGTCCCACATAAGCTTATCCACCGTCTCGGTGGACAAGCTTGTGAACAAATGGTGGCCTTCGCTCGCAAGCCCTTGTGAACACTCGCGGAACCTGATGTCGCCCTACGAATGTGCAACGCACAAAGCGATTTCTAGTCCTTCTGGGCTATGGATGGATCATCACTCCATCCGCCTTCATTTTGGAATCCCACCTTGGGGGGTGCCTTCGAGGCCGGCATCTTGCCGGCGTCGATTCCAGCGTGCGCTGACGCTTGAAGGGAGGGTTCCTGGCCTCAAGCCATCGACGGTGCTCGTGCCGCTCCGCCTGCCTGACTCAACGCAGCTTCTGCCGACTTGAAGGCATCGCAACGATCTGACGAAATCAAATCTCGGCCCGCTCGTGCTCGCTCATTACTTCGATCACCCTTCTCCTGGGAATCAGGCACTGCGTCCCGGCGCAATGGCAGCATTCATTCGGGCTGCCGCATTCGATCATCGCCTGCCCCCCTGGCTAGGGCTCCGAGGTAGGTCCGACTTTGCCGTGGACGTACCATTGCGTCT
Organism: Burkholderiaceae bacterium; assembly: GCA_035719405.1. Classification (GTDB taxonomy): domain Bacteria; phylum Pseudomonadota; class Gammaproteobacteria; order Burkholderiales; family Burkholderiaceae_C; genus CAMLIZ01. Next base: position 50 of record DASTGE010000395.1, on the reverse strand, counting down.
CAATGAAAAACAACATCATCCGCCTCTGCCCGCTCGCGCTGTCAGTCCTC
>DASTGE010000394.1:0-2699 GCA_035719405.1 Burkholderiaceae bacterium | reverse complement strand
CAAGACAGCCGTCGGCTACCGGAGGCGGATCGTCGAGAACAGCGATGCTTTTCGCGTCGTCTTCAGCGAAGGCGACGGCCTCCCCGGGTTGATCGTCGATTGCTACAACGACGTGCTCAGCACGCAGGTTCTCACGCAAGCCATGGACCACGCCGAACTGCGCGACATAATTCTGCGGACCCTGCTGGAAGAATTCAAACCGGCGGCGGTGGTGGAGCGAGTGGAGCCGCGCATTCGCGAACTGGAGCAGTTGCCACCGCTCGACCAGGGCCTGCGCTTCGGAGATAAAACGCGCACCATCTTCACCATGAACGGAGTGCGCTTCCACTTCTCCGCGTTGGAAGGCCAGAAAACGGGCGCCTTCCTCGATCAGCGTGAGAACTACGCGGCGGCGGCGAGCTATGCGCGCGGGGAGGCCCTCGACGTCTTCTGCTACCACGGCGGCTTCGCCCTGCATCTGGCGCGCGTTTGCTCCCAGGTCACCGCCGTGGACAGCTCGCGCCCGGCGCTGGAGATAGCCGAGCAGAACGAGAAACTCAACCCGCGAGATGGACCCGAAATCGAGTGGATGGAAGCGAATGCCTTCGACCTGCTGAAGGATTATTCGATGGCGGGCCGCCAGTACGACACCATCGTCCTCGACCCGCCGGCATTCGCCAAGTCACGCAAGGCATTGGAGACTGCCATGCGCGGCTACAAGGAACTGAACCTCAGGGCGCTGAAGATGCTGCGCCCGGGGGGAGTGCTGGTGACATGCTCATGCTCGTTCCATGTGGGCGAGGACGACTTCCTTGAAATGCTGCGCGCCGCCGCCTTTGACGCGCGCCAGTCGCCTAAAGTAATCGCCAAACGCGGCCAGTCCAGGGATCATCCCGTGCTGCTCGCCGTGCCGGAAACCGCGTACTTGAAGTGCGTCATCCTGACGGTCTAGCTCAGACGCCGTCAGTTCGCAGCTTGACTGCGCTTGCTCGCTTTGCCACTCGCGCCGCGCCACAAGTCGCTGACCACGCGATATTCATGCGAAAGCGACGATGACACGCTCATCTCTCCGCTCACGACAAAGCGCTCGTGATTCTCTTCCAGTTCCTGCGGGAGGTAACGGTAGTTCACCATCACGCCAAAGGAGTCACGCAAGCCGTAGGGACGCATGTTGGCAAAGGGATCAATCGCCTCCAGCCGCGCGCCGTTGGAGAAATGAAACTGCGCGACCGGGTCCAGCGGCCGGTCTCCACTCCGCGCTTGAGTGATGTAGGCGAGGGCTAGGCGCCGCAGCGGTGATGCCAGCACTTTCTGATGGTCGGCCGGGCTGTTGAGCAGATGAAATACAGCCTCGACCACGTCGGTGTGTCCCGACTCCCGCTTCAACTCAGGGGCAAAATCTTCCAGCAATCGCGCCAGCCGCTGGTGAGTGAAGCCGTGTTTTTCATCGCGCGAATGCAGCGCCCGCGCCAGGTGAAGCACCGGGGACAAGGTGCTGTAGTTATCGATCTTGGGCAGCTCCCCTCCCAGCTCGTCCACCACTTGCTTGATCAGGAAATTGCCAAACGGAATGCCGCGCAGGCCGTCCATGCAGTTGTTGATGGAATAGAAAATTGCCGTATCCGCCTGCTCCGGCGGCAGCACCGGCGCGGTGATGTCGAGCAGCGGCTCCAGGTGTCGCGCCAGCCCCTTGGTGAGCGCCACCTCGACGAAGATCACCGGCTCGCCCGCCAATGCCGGTTGGAAGAAGGCGAAGCAACGCCGGTCCGCCTCCAGCCGCCGGCGCAAATCGGGCCAGCCGTTGATCTCGTGCACCGACTCGTAATCGATCAGCTTTTCCAGCGTCAGCGCCGAGGTGTGCCACCCGATGCGCTCCAGGCGCAGGAAGCCGCGGTTAAACCAGGAGCGGAACAGGTGCTTCATGTCGGCGTCCACGACGCTGAGCTGCGGGTGCGCACGGAGGTCGCGCAGCAGGTCGCTCCGCATCGCCACCAGCGACTCGGTTCCAGCCGGCGCCGTATTGAGACGTCGAAACAACTCCTGCCGAGGCGGCTCGGCCGCCTTGGCCAAGGTCGCCATGCTGGCCGCGCCCGGACTGCGCCGGTATTCCTCGATGGCGCGCTGGATTGTGTCGCGGTCAGGGCAGAAGTCAAAGGCCAGCATCTGAAAGAACGCCAGCTGCTTCTCCGGGTCCATTTCCTTGTACTGATCGAGAATGCGTTGCGACAACACGATTTGCGAAGCCTCGCCGCGCTGCGACAGGAGTTGCTGGCAGAGCAGGCGCATGTCGCTGCCGCGGGCGCCCCGCAGGCTGCGCAAGAAATTTGTGAAAAATTGCGGCATATTCCGGCTTTTCTCCCGCCGTTCTCACCTGAGTATAAGCGGTTCAGGGACGTTGTTGACGGACAGCAGCATCCCCGCCCCGCATCCCCGGCCAGCACCGCTTTGATGGCAACCTCGTTCGCGGAACCGAAATCCCACCTAGGTCCTCGGGAGGTATCTCTATGCGCAAGTTCGTATTCGTCGTTGCCGTGTGCTTATTGGCCTCGGCGCTTGCGGTGGCACAAGCCTCGTCATCTTCACCATCGCCGGCCCAGACTTCGCCTTCGGCAACCCAGTCGCCGAATGCTTCCCAGTCGCCGTCGCAACCGGCAACCCCGAAGAGCGGCGACACCTCGGTTTCCGGCTCGGCTTCAGGTTCGGCCCAGACTTCGCCTGCC
>DASTGE010000393.1:0-6566 GCA_035719405.1 Burkholderiaceae bacterium | reverse complement strand
CACTCAATACACGCCGAACAGCTTGAGCGCGGCGAGCAGGGTGAGCAGCAGGCTGAGAAACAGGGTGATCTTGGCGGACACCTTGCCCTGCTGCCTGCTGACGGCGTGCGTCACATCCATCCACAAATGGCGCAGGCCGACGAAGAAGTGCGTGAAGTAGCCCCACAGAATAGCCAGCACCAGGAGCTTGATGAGCCAACCTGGAAGGATACCGATGCCCTTGATGAAGGCCGCGCGGAAGCGATCGAACGAGACTTCAGAGGTGACGCTGGTATCGAACAGCCAGATCGTCAGGGGCAACAGCACGACCAGCAGACCTCCGCTAATGCGATGCAGGATGGACACGATCGCCGCGAGCGGATAGCGGTAGCCGGTGAGCGCGTCCGTCAGACGCATCGCCCCGGGCCTCTGCTTGGTGACTTCTGCCATGCCCAACCTTTGTACCTGTTTGTGAAACCAAACGATTTTATTGCAACACCCCCGTTCATGCCCTGGGGATTGAAGGGTGCGTCAGCTCAGTTCGTTCCGATAGTAATGATGACTGGTGTTGTAAAGCCCGCGCCTCAGCTCGACCGGTTTGTCACCGTAAGTGAACGACAGGCGCTCCACACTCAGCAGCGCGCTGGCGGGATTCACTTGCAGAATCTGCGCGGTGACAGGGTCCGCGAGCACGGCACGGATCTTCTCCTCGGCGCGGATCATGCGCACGCCGAACTCGCTTTCAAAAAGGCCATACAGCGGACCACGAAACTCCGCCAGACGCTCGGCCGTCAAGCCCTTGAAAGCGGCACCGGGCAGCCAGATGTCGTCCAGCACCACCGGCTTGCCGACGAAGCTCAACAGGCGCCGGATCTGCAGCGCTGAGTCGCCGCTGCGCAGTTCGAGCACGCGCGCCACATCGGAGGGCGCGCGCAGACGCCGGCACTCGAGGATGCGCCGCTCGGCGCGGCCCTCGCCGCGCTCATCGTCGGGCTTCAGGCGCAGGAAGCGGTACAGGATCTTCTGCTCGGCATGCGTGGCAACGAAGGTGCCCTTGCCCTGCCGGCGCACCACAAGGTTCTCGGTGGCCAGCTCGTCGATGGCCTTGCGAACCGTCCCCTGGCTGACCTTGTAGCGCGCAGCCAGCTCGGTCTCGCTGGGGATGGCATCGCCGGGCTTCCACTCACCGCCCTCCAAGCTGCGCGTGATCAACGCCTTGATCTGCTGGTACAGCGGACTGAACGACGGACCGCCCTCAGGAGGGGATTCATCAGAGCCGGCTGGCAGCGAGAGCGGAGACATGGCCGCGATTGCAGCACAGCTGGCGGCCCTCGTCCAGCCTCAGATGAAAGATGTCTTATATAAGACAGAGGATCGTTGACCGCGACGAGAACCAACCCTTAGACTCGCCTACACTTGCCGGCGGCCGTGTCATGCACGGTTTCATGAAGTCACCGCCACCTTGGTCCTCATCGTCCCTGGAGTCCTTCCATGAGCAAGAACCCCGTCCGCGTGGCGGTCACCGGCGCTGCCGGCCAGATCGGCTATGCCCTGCTGTTCCGCATTGCGTCCGGCGAGATGCTGGGCAAAGACCAACCGGTCATCCTTCAGCTGCTGGAGATCCCCGACGAGAAGGCGCAGAAGGCGCTGAAGGGCGTGATGATGGAGCTGGAAGACTGCGCCTTCCCGCTGCTGGCCGGCATGCAGGCGCACAGCGACCCCAACACCGCTTTCAAGGACACCGATTACGCGCTGCTCGTCGGTGCGCGCCCGCGAGGCCCGGGTATGGAGCGCAAGGATCTGCTGTCGGCCAATGCACAGATCTTCACCGCACAAGGCAAGGCGCTCAACGCGGCCGCCTCGCGTAACGTCAAGGTGCTGGTTGTAGGCAACCCGGCCAACACCAACGCCTACATCGCAATGAAGTCCTCGCCCGATCTGCCGCGCGAGAACTTCACCGCCATGCTGCGCCTCGACCACAACCGCGCCCTGAGCCAGGTCGCGGCAAAGACGGGCAAGCCCGTCTCGAGCATCGAGAAGCTTTGCGTCTGGGGCAACCATTCGCCGACCATGTACGCCGACTACCGCTTTGCGACGATTGACGGCAAGCCGGTGAAGGACCTGATCAACGACGAGGAATGGAACCGAAGCGTGTTCCTGCCCACCGTCGGCAAGCGTGGCGCGGCGATCATCGACGCACGCGGTCTCTCGTCGGCCGCATCGGCAGCCAATGCGGCGATCGACCACATGCACGACTGGGCGCTTGGCACCAGGGGCAAGTGGGTGACCATGGGCGTGCCGAGCAATGGCGAGTACGGTATTCCAAAGGACGTGATGTTCGGCTTTCCAGTCACCACCGAGAACGGACGCTACAAGATCATCGAAGGCCTGCCCATCGATTCGTTCAGCCAGGAGCGGATCGACCTCACGCTGAAGGAATTGCTCGAGGAGCAGGACGGCGTGAAGCACCTGCTGTAACCCACCGAAAACCGGCCCCGCCAGTTTCCCTGGCGCGGCCTCTTGTCTTCGATGGCCGACTGGAATCCCACGCTGTACCGTCGCTTCGAGGACGAGCGCACTCGTCCGGCGGCAGAGTTGCTGACGCGTGTTCCTCTGGACGCGCCACGATGGGTGTTCGATCTCGGATGCGGTCCCGGCAATTCGACCGAACTGCTGGTGCATCGCTTTCCACAGGCGGACGTGATCGGCGTCGACAACTCCGAGGCGATGCTGAAGGCCGCCCGTGAGCGACTTCCGGATGTGAAGTTCGAGTCGAGCGACATTGCCGACTGGACGCCGGCGGTCGAGCCTCAGCTGCTTTATTCCAACGCGACGCTGCAGTGGCTTCCTCAGCACGAGCGGCTCCTGCCCCGGCTGTTCGAGACCCTCGCGCCCGGGGGCGTGCTCGCCCTGCAGATGCCCGACAACCTCGACGAGCCGTCTCATCGGCTGATGAGGGAGACGGCGGCCGATGGCCAATGGCACGATGCACTCGATGCCGCGGAGCAATCCCGCAGGGCGCTGTTGTCCGCCGAAGGCTATTACGACCTGCTTGCGCCCTACGCGTCGATGGTCGATGTCTGGCGCACGACCTACCATCACCTGATGGCGTCGCCGGCAGACATCGTCCAGTGGGTGCGTAGCACCGCGCTCAAGCCGTTCCTCGACGCGTTATCGGCGGACCAGCAGCCGACGTTCCTCGCTCAGTACGAGCGGCGCCTCGACCAGGCCTATCCTCAGCGGGCCGACGGCCGGCGACTCCTTGCCTTCCCCCGCCTTTTCATCGTCGCGCAGCGCCGCTGCGTGAGCAGTCTCCCATGAGCCAGCCCCTCCATCCTCGCGAAGCCCTGTTCGATGCCGGCGAAAGCGTCGTCTCGCTGCCGGTATGTGACCACTATGCGGGTGTCGAGGTTCGAATGCGCAAGAGCCTGCAGTTGCAGGCGGAACTCGGCCCTGTGTTCGACGTGACGCTCGACAACGAGGACGGCGCGCCTGTCGGCGGCGAGCGCGAGCATGCGGCACTGATCGTCGAGCTGGTCAACTCCGAATTGAATGCCTTCGGGCGCGTCGGTGCGCGCATGTTGCCGGTCGATCACCCCGCCTTCGCCGACGTGGCAAGTGCACTGGTCCGCGGCGCTGGTGGCCGCCTCGCATACCTCATGCTCCCCAAGCCGCGAAGCCTCGCCGATGTGGAGAGCGCGGTTGCGGAAGTCGACCGACTGTGCGAGCAGGCAGGCGTTGCGCACCGCATCCCCCTGCACGCGCTGATCGAGACGCATGGCGGCTTGCAGCAGGTGCGGCAGATCGCGGAGCATCCGCGCATCGAGTCCTTGTCGTTCGGGCTCATGGACTTCGTGTCGGCGCATCGTGGCGCGATTCCCCAAAGCGCCATGACCGTCACGGGCCAGTTCGAGCACCCGCTCGTCGTGCGCGCCAAGCTCGAGATTTCGGCCGCCTGCCATGCGGCCGGCAAGGTGCCCTCCCACTCGGTCGTCACTGAATTCAAAGATGAAGACGCCCTCGGCGTCGCAGCCGGGAAAGCCTGTCGCTCGTTTGGATACACGCGGATGTGGAGCATCCACCCATCGCAGGTCCGCGTGATCGTCGACGCCTTTTCACCCACCGCTGCCGAGGTGGACCAAGCGATCGAGATTCTGATGGCAGCGCGGGACGCGGACTGGGCGCCCATCCGCCATCGCGATACGCTCCACGACCGCGCGAGCTATCGTTACTTCTGGCATGTGCTGGAGCGGGCACATCGCACGTCCTTTGCGAACAGCCCGCAGTTGCCAGCCGAGGTGAGGCTTGCCTTTTTCGGCGAGCGGGTTTGAAGCGGAAAGCTTCTGAACGAAGACCGGCATTCGGCGGGATGCGCTGAAGCATCGAGGTCAACGCCGTCGGCGCCAATTTGCGACGACGCGTAAATGTGCGCTCGTCTGCGCCCCATGCGTTACAGGGGCGAGCAATTCACCAAATACCATCCAGCCCCCGATGCCCTTCAGTGCCCGGCTGGGGTTTCAAAAGATCGAACGCGGCGATTCGGATCCTGACTTGATCATGAGCCGATCAAGCGCGGCAAACGCTCGGCGAAAACGATTTCCTTGGATCGCGGCGGCCCTCCCGGTCAGTTGCATTCATGCCTGGAGCAGGCTCATCGGGGTTTTCTCTGGCGTTGTACTTGTTCCACTGATTCTGGATCATAAGAACTCATGATTGGTCGCACTCATTCGCGAGGCAAATCGCGCAACATCTTCGCGAGACGTTGGGTAATCGCAGTAGCCGGCACGTTGATCTCGGGCTTTTCAAATGCAGCGAACTGCACGGACACGCCTGTCAGCGGCAAGGCGTACTACATCGTCAACGAAGGCAGCGGATTGTCTCTCGATGTTCTGGAAGCTTCCATCGCTGACGGGGCGAACGTCGTTCAGTGGACGTCGAACGGCCAATCGAGTCAGCAGTGGACGGCCACTGATCTGGGCAACGGTATCTGGTCGCTGCGCCCGATGCACTCCAACAAATCGCTGGACGTCTACGGCTGGTCGAAAGCGAATGGCGGCCGGATCACGCAATGGTCCTATTCGGGAAACCTGAATCAGCAATGGTATCTTTCTGCGACGGGCAGCGGTTCGATCAAGATCGCATCGCGCTTTTCCAGGATGCTCGTGACGGTGGGCGACAGCAATCAGGGCTCTGCGGTGTCGCAGCGGTGGGATATGTCATCCGCCAATCAACGCTGGTATTTCAATCCGGTGGACGGCAGCTGCGGGGCGTCGGCCGCCGGCACAAGTTCCATTGGCAGCGGTGGCACGAGTTTGATTGCCAGCGCTGGCACGAGTTTCATGGGCAGCACAAAGCTGCTGATCGGTGCGTACAACGACAGCGACAAGACGCTGCAATCTGCACCGTTCGATATCCGTTACCAGTACCTCTCCAGCGGACCTGCGCCCGACGCGGCCTGTTATGCGTCGTGCAAAGCATCACCTTCCTGTGGCGGTTGGTGGGGCTGCTGGCAGGACCAGTCGCAGCCGCCCGGACAGTACGCCACATGGCCAATCGCACAGGGTGCGGCGGTGATCTGGCAGAACGCTCCACATCCTCAGTCGCAGTTCTGGACGTACTATGGTTTCCTGGCCGCTTCGGGAGGGACCGAGGGGGCGCAGGAATTGGCGGCGATGGCCAACAGCGGAACCATCAAGCGCTATCTGGATGACTTTCGCTTCCTGCTCCAAAAGCTGGGAGGCCAACGCGTCATGCTTCACCTCGAACCGGATCTCTGGGGCTTCGTCCGCTCGATCAACAGCAATCCGCATGCTGTGCCCGCGGCAGTCACGTCGGGTAACGCCACCGATTGCGGCTCGTACGAGAACAGCGCGGCAGGTCTTGCTCGCTGCATGATTGCGATGGTGCGCAAGTACGCACCCAACGCCACGGTCGGCCTGCATGTTTCACCCTGGAACTACCTGGCGAGCGGCGACGCCTTGACGGTTGCCAGCTTCATGCGTGAGCTTGGCGCGACAGATGGCGATTTCGTCGTCACCGATCCTGCCGACCGTGATGCCGCCTGGTACGCGATCATGAGGAACGAAAGCTGGCACTGGTGGAACGACCAGAGTGCATCCGGCTATCTGGCGTGGAGCAAGACCCTGTCGGAGACCTTGGGCAAGCCCACTGTGATGTGGCAGATTCCTCTGGGCAACTCATCCATGAACAACACCGACCAGCATTGGCAGGACAACAAGGTGGATTGGCTCTTCTCTCACCTGAACGATGTCGCCGCCGCGCATGTGGTCGCCTTGCTGTTCGGTGCGGGCGAGAGTCACCAGACCTCACCCGGGACCGATGGCGGCAACCTCTACTACAAGACCTTGCTGAACTGGCAGTCGGGCGGCGTCCCGCTACGCTGACGGGCACCGGGCGCTCGAAAGGCAATAGGGCAAGGGCGCCCATCGCACGGATCTGAGCAACGACGGGTCCCCCCCCTCGCCCCGGAGAAGCGAGCAACCCGGAGTTCGACACCATCGCCCATAAGTGGTTGATCTGTATAGGTCACGCCTTTCAGCGTGCCACTACAACAGGCTGAGTTGGGT
>DASTGE010000392.1:0-11893 GCA_035719405.1 Burkholderiaceae bacterium | reverse complement strand
CTGAACACGGTGCTCGCGGCCGGGGGGATTGCCATCGTGCTTCTCGCCGTGCGAATGCTGGGCAAGGTCGTCGCCGTCGGGTTGCTCGCGCATCCGAGCGGACTGTCGTGGCGGCAGGCAGGGAGCGTCGCACTCGGCCTGCTGCCGTTATCGGCAACGGCCTGGCTGATGGGCCTGGAGTTCGACGCGGCACACCCGGGCCCGGGAACCGAGATGATGCCTCTGCTGTTGGCGTCGATCGCGTTGTTGGAGCTGGTTGCGCCGCTGGCGCTGCTGTATGGCCTGCGCTGGACGGGCGAGGTCGATGCCGCGCATGAATAGCTGATCCATGGCTTTCCAATGAGTCTCGAAGAATTCGCCCCCTCCCAAGCCTTCACGCTCGGCGTGGAGCTCGAGTTGCAGATCGTCAACTCGCACGACTACGACCTCACGCCGGGTTCTCATGACCTGCTTCGGCTCATCGAGCGCCGCAAGCTCGCCGCCGACGTCAAGCCCGAGATCACGAGCAGCATGATCGAGCTGTCGACCGGCGTGTGCACTGACCATGCCACCGTGATCGAGCAGCTGCGCGAGGTGCGCGATGCGCTGGTCGATTGCGCGGGCCAGCTCAACATGCGACTGTGCGGTGGCGGCACCCACGCCTTCCAGGACTGGAGCCGCCGCCGCATTTTCGACACGCCGCGCTTCCGCAAGGTCTCGGAGCTGTACGGCTATCTCTCGAAGCAGTTCACCGTGTTCGGGCAGCATGTGCACATCGGCTGCCCGAGCGCGGACGAGGCGCTATGGCTGCTTCATGCGATGTCGCGCTATGTGCCGCATGTGATCGCGCTGTCCGCGTCCAGTCCTTACGTACAGGGCTACGACACAGGCTTTCAATCGGCGCGGCTCAATTCGGTGTTCGCCTTCCCGTTGTCCGGACGCGCCCCCTTTCTCTTGACCTGGGATGCTTTCGGGGAGTTCTTCGGCAAGATGGTCCATACCGGCGTCGTCAACTCGATGAAGGACTTCTACTGGGATATCCGGCCCAAGCCGGAGTTCGGCACGATCGAGGTGCGGGTCATGGACACGCCGCTCACCGTCGAGAAAGCCGCCGCTTTGGCGGCGTACCTGCAGTGCGTGTCGCGCTGGCTGATGCTCGAGCGGCCGTTCCAGCCGGTGGACGACGATTACCTCGTCTACACGTACAACCGCTTCCAGGCCTGCCGCTTCGGGCTCGACGGGGTCGTGGTCGACGCGGCGACGGCCGAACATCGGCCGCTGCGCGAGCTGATCCGCGAAACCATCCATCGTGTCGGCCCGCATGCGGTCGAGCTCAAGGCCGAAGACGGTTTGCAGTACCTGCTCGATTGCCTGCGCGACGAGAACGGCAGCGACGCGGCATGGCTGCGATCGATCCAGTCGCACGAGCAATTCCTGCCCGAGGTGGTGCGGCAGCAATGCGTCCGCTTCGAGGAAGGGTAGGGGCAGGGAGAGCGCCTTGCGTTGCCGCAGATGATCAAGCTACTGCTCTGGCTGGCCACCGGCCTGAAGTTCGGCAAGCTGCTCACACCAGGCCTGAGGCCGCAGCACTGAATCACAACATCCGCAGCAGATCAGGCGCTAAACGGCGCAAGGCCAGAACCCCCGCCGCCTCGGTTCTCAGGAATCCGAAGTCGGCGAACTCGAAGCCTGGCGCCACGGTCGCCCCGACATACGCGTAGTCGCCCAGCAGCTCGGCCGCCTGCCACCAATGGCCGGGAACCACGTGACGCGGCACGAGTTCGCCTTCGCCAAGCGCGCCGAGGTCGACGTGCGACAGGGCATCGAAGGACGGTGAGAGCAGCCAAAGCCGCAAGGGGCCGCCTTCGAGCAGGTGCCAGGCCTCGTCGGAACTGACGCGATGCCAGGCCGAGTGTTGCCTGCGCGCCAGCACGAAGTCGATGCTCGTGATGGCACTGCGTGGCTCGCGGCCGTCGTCGGGGGTCACATGGTGCGCGGAGCGAAAGAACTCGCGGTAGTAGCCGCCTTCGGGGTGCGGTCGCAGTTGCAGCCGCTCCACCAGTTGCTGCACACGCGGCGGCAGCGATGCCCGATCGTTTGCGTTCATCCTAGAAACGGCAGTTGAACGCGCCCGATCGGGCCGGCATCGGGTGTGCTGGCAAGGCGCGACGACGACGCGGGCTCAATGCCCGCTAGGAGGAGCAACGCCGCCAGCGCGCCAGAGGGCGGCCCGATCGGGTGCGTAGCGTTCTCACCCAAGCGGGAACAGTGGTCGTGGGGGAAATTGCGTGAGTTCATGCGAGGTTGCCAGCGGCGGGAAGCGGTCAACTGCCGTTTCTAGGTTCATGGCTCGCTTTGTAGCTCAGTCGCCCGTCAAGCGCTCACGGCGCGCGAGTTCGGGGAACAAGCGCAGCCACGCCGCGACGACGACGAGCGTTCCGACTCCGCCAAGCAGCACGGAGCCCACCGGTCCCAGCAGCGCCGCAGTCGCTCCCGATTCGAATTCGCCGAGTTGATTGCTCGCTCCGATGAAGACCGAGTTGACCGCGCTCACCCGCCCGCGCATCGCGTCCGGCGTATCGAGCTGCACCAGCGACTGCCGGATCACGACGCTGACCATGTCGAAGGCCCCGGAGGCGCCGAGTGCGACCAGCGAGAGCCAGAGGTTCCTGGACACGCCGAAGACGATCGTCGCGACGCCGTAGGCTGCGACCGAAGCGAGGAGCAGCCGGCCCGCGCGACGCTGGATCGCGCGGCGTGCGAGCACGAACGACATCAACAGCGCCCCGACCGCAGGCGCCGCGCGCAGCAGTCCCAGGCCCCACGGGCCGACATGCAGCACGTCGCGCGCGAAGATCGGCAGCAATGCGGTGGCGCCGCCGAGCAACACCGCGAAAAGGTCCAGCGAGATTGCACCGAGCACCGCCTGTCGATGCCAGATGAAGCGCACGCCGGCCAGCAGCGTGTCGAGTCCGGCGGGTTCACGCGGGCCCGGCCGATGTTCGTGCCGCACCGACATCGCCAGCACGCAAGCCAGGGTGAACAGAGTCGCGCAGAGTCCGTACACGACACCCGGACCCGCGGCATAGACGAAGCCGCCGAGGGCGGGACCACCGATGATCGCGGCCTGCATGGCACTGGAGTTGAAGGCCAGTGCCCTGGGCAGCACGGCGGCCGGCACGAGCAGCGGCGCGAGCGCCTGCTGCGCCGTCATCTGGAACGCCTTGGCGCAGCCGAGCATGGCCGAAGCGATCAGGATGAGCGTCCGGCTGACCCAGCCCTGGCCCGCAGCGAGCGTCAGCACCAGCGCCACGACCACTTGCAGCGCAAGCGACAGCGCCATGATGTGCCGGCGGTCGTGCCGGTCGCTTGCGTGGCCGGCGGGCAGCGTCAGCAGCAGCGCGGGAAGGAACTGCACGAGACCGACGAGTCCCAGGTCCCACGCGCTGCCGGTGATCTCGTACATCTGCCAGCTCACTGCCACCATGAGCATCTGGTTGCCCATGGTCCCCGCAAGGCGCGCGAACCAGAAGCGGATGAACGAGCGGAATCCGAACAGCGGCGCATCGACGGAGTCGAGGGCCGCGCCTTCGACCAGGGGAGGGCTGCGCATGAAGCCCGCGAGCTTATCAAAGAGGCAAAGAGGAAAAACGGCGCGACCCGCTCCAGGGCGGCGCCGCAGTGGCCCCCGCCGCATTGGGGCGGGGGCATTCGTCCGCTGAGGACTTCTTGTTCTCCGGATCATTTTCGAGTTCTTCGGCTGATTCCGGAGCACCTCTTTCGCGACGTGCGACGGCTTTGCAGCCCTCGCGTGGTGCTGACGCTCCTTAGGCAACGCGCGCCATGGCGCCGGCCTGTTCGGCGTCGCCCTTACTTCTGCACGGTCAACTGGTTGTCGACGCTGGTCACGCCCTTGACGTTGCTCGCCAGCTTGGTCGCGCGCTGCTTGGCGGTGTCGCTCGGTGCCGTGCCGTGAAGCGTCACGCGGCCATTGCTCGTGTCGACGTCGATCTTGAGTGCACTCAGGTCGGGATCCTTTGCAAGGTCGGCATTGATCGAAGTGGTGATCGCCGCATCGGCTACCTTGTCGCCTGCCTCCCTGGTCGCGCTCTTGGTGTCGGCAGCGGCCTGGCCGGTCGCAGACTTTGCTTCCTCCTTCGCGTCGTGAGCGCTTTCCTTGGCACTCTGGACCGCGGAGTCAAGCTTCTGACCGACAGTCTGGCCGTCGTCATGGCGGCTGCAAGCCGTCATCGACAGGGCCGCGAGGAACGCAGCGGCGAGGGTTGCGGGCTTGGCGAGTTCTTGAAGTTTCATGGGGATGACTCCTTTCACGGAAGCTGGCGTCAGACGCGGCACGCACGGCAGGCGCGCTCACACCATCAGCCGCGGCCGACCCGTGAAGGGCGCGGCCAGGTCCGGACCGATCTCCCGGACGACGGTCGACTGGCGCGTCAGCACGAGCTGTCGCGTCGGATAACCGTCGGCCGCGAGGCGGTCCACGATACGGCCGAGTTCCTCGGCCGGCAAACTTGGCAAGCGCGACAGCACCTGAATATTCTGGCGCGACGGCTCGCTAAGCACTGCAAAACGGTAGTCGGGGTCGAGCATGACGACCCAGCTCTCACCACGCCGGATCGGCAGCCACCGCAGCCAGCGCGGCATGAACGACACCTTCAATCGCGCGTGGCTTGTGTCGCTCGGCTTCGTCCACGCGCAGCCGACCATCGTCTGCACCTGGCCCGACGCCGTGCGGCACGAACTCGTGAGCTGAAACGAGCCGTCCGGACGAGGTGAGTAATGCTCGGTGACGTGGCTTGCGCAGTCGGCTTGCGATTGCGTCGGCAGCCGGGCGACTTCATACCAGGTGCCGGCGAAACGCTTGTTGTCGAGCCGGGGCACCGGCGTCACGGGGCGCGACGTTCCGGCATGCGTCAGCGCAGTGAGGGTCGCGCAGAGCAGCCAGGCTCCTCGCTTGGTGACGTTGTTCGACATGCGCGTTGCCTTGGGTCGGTGCGGGGGAAACCGGCGAGCGTGGGCCGGTTGGCATGGCGCAGACTTTAGGATTGGGCGCGGGGAGGCGACTGCCAGACGGCCGCTTGTTGCAGTGCAGGGCGACACCTACAACCTGCGGTTTGCCCTTGACCTTCCACGTCCACTTCCAAGCCATTGCCATGCACTCTCCGTCCGCCGTTGCGCGCCTGTTCTTCGGTCTGTGGCCCGACCCCCCAGTGCGTCACGAGTTGCTGGCGCTGCAACAGCGCTGGCAGTGGCCGCGCGGCGCACGGGTGACCGCGCCCGAGAAGCTGCATGCGACGCTGCACTTCGTTGGCAATGTGGAGCGTGAACGGATTGCCGGGCTGACCGATGCGATGCGGTCCGTGCGCTTCGAGCGCTTGGTAATGCCCTGGGAATCGGCGCAGGTCTGGCCCGGCGGCATCGCGGTCCTGGAGATGGCCGTCACACCATCGCTGCAAACCTTGCATGAGGCGGTGGCCATCCGGCTGCTGGAACAGGGGCTGACGCCGGAGGCGCGTCGCTATCGGCCGCATGTCACGCTGGCTCGCCATGCGAAGGGAGTTGTGTCGGCGCCGGACCTGCCCGGCATGGCGTGGGAGGCGGACGCCTTCGTGCTCGTCGAATCGCGCGGCGGGCGATACGAGGTTCTGGAGCGCTTTCAGGCCATCCGCAATGCTGACGAGTAGCCGGTCATCTCGAGATAGCCCAGGCCCACGCGCCGGGCGGTGCGCGCATCGAGCAGTTCGCTCAGGCCTTCCCAGTAGATGGCGCCGGTGCTGCTGCGGCTGTCGAGCTCCTGGGCGTCCAGCAGCGCCCGTATCTCGAATTCGCCGACCGGCGTGGCGACCTGCCACTGCACCGGGTACGTGGTGCCGGTCGCGGGACTTGTCCAGCGGCGGCCGGGCGTGAAGCGAATGGCCGCAGGGCCTTCGAACACCTCGGTTGCGCCTCCCGCGCGACGCCAGCTCCCGCTGCTCCAGAACGTGCTGCCATCGCGTCTTCTGAGCCTGAAGGCCGTGAACGCGCTGCCGTCGAGGAGGTTCATCCCAACCCAGTCCCAGCCGACGGCCTCGGGCGCCATGTAGGTCTCGCTCCACTCGTGGTCGAGCCATGCCGTGCCCGTCACCGCCTGACCTCGGCCTTTTCGCACGATCCGGCCCGACACTTGCAGCTGCGGTTCGCTGTAGTAGTGGCTTGCCTGGTTCGGGGAAGGCCCCTTGCGCGAGAAGCCGTGCTCGCCTTGCAGGAGCACAGGCTGCGTCGCCTCGCAACGCAGATCGAGGGCGAAGCCTGCCGTGTCGCTCCAGGCCTGCGCGAGCCATACGCTGCCCTGGGGCCCTTGCCTGCGCTCCATGTGCCAGTCGCGCAGTTTCACCCGGGCATCTCCGAGCGCGGCGGAGGCGATGCCGAAGCCTTCGCGGGCGATGTGCTGATCATGCAGAAGGCGACGCTGTGAGAGATCACTCAGGGCGGCGTGAGCGAACAGCAGTTGGTGCGCGGCGAATCGACTGGGATGATCGGCGGGCACATCGGTTCGCGAGCGGAAGAAGGTGACCTGGAAACCGCACCATGGATCGGTATCGAGCCGGCCTGTGACGTACCACCACTCGGTGCGGGTGTCGGGGTGCGAACCGTGGTCTTCGGGAAAGCGCAGCTCGCGAGGCCGAACGCCGAGGGCCGCGGCGCGCAGGGCGGAAGGCAGGGCCGCGAGCGTCGTGGTCAGGACCGCTCGTCGTGTGATCACGTGGCACCTTGTTGAGCTGGATCGATATGGAATGCCACGCGTATCGGCGGGCATTGGCTTCGCCTGGAGCTTGGCCAAGTCAAGACGGGGAAGCAGGCGACAGCGAGGCTCACCAGTCCTCCTTCACTGCCAACGCCATCTCGCGTGCCGCCGCCGCTCGACCCGCGACAAGGGCGGTTGCGGTGCCCGCCAGCAGGACCGCCACGCACAGCCCTGCGAGTCGCAGCCACGGTGCTGACATCTCCATCGTCCAATGAAAGCTCTGCGGATTGACCACATACACCAGGACCACGCTGACGGCGAGCCCGAGCAGCAGACCCAGCAGCGTGCCCGCTGCCGTCCAGACCGCGCCCTCGGCAGCGACCAGCGCCAAAATCTCGCCGCGCGTGACTCCCAGGTGCCCGAGCATGCCGAACTCCTTGCGTCGTGCCAGCACCTGCGCGGAAAAGCTCGCCGCAATACCGAACAGGCCAATTCCGATCGCAACCGCCTGCAGATAGCGTGTGACCGCAAAGCTGCGATCGAAGATGCGCAGTGAGATCTGCCGCAGCTCGGCCGTGCTCGCCATGTCCATGGCCACATCTGCGGCCGATGCTCTCAAGGCCTGCTCGACGCGCCCCAGGTCGGCACCGGGCGCGAGCCACAGGGCGAGGTCGGTGAGCTGCAGGTCGCCGCTGAACCGGCGGTAGTCGTCGAGCTCGATCATCAGCGCGCCATGTTGTCGTGCGTAGTCGCGCCAGACGCCGCGCACGAACACGGTCACTGCCCGACCGTCGGGAAGGGGCAGCTTCAGCGTATGACCCGGGCTCGCGCCGTATAACGGGACCATGGCTTCGCTGGCGAGCACGGAGGGCATCCCGGGTTGCTCCGCCAGCAGCGGCCCGACGAGGGGCACCGCGCGGGCCGGATCGGGGCCGATGACACGTGCGAGCAGCCACACGGACGGACGACGTGGATCGAGCTGCAGTGGCAGCGCACGCTGGCCCTGCACCCGCTGCACGCCGGTGATGCGCCGGGCCGTTTCCATGAAGCCCGCAGGCAAGGGCGCGGGGACGGAGCCGGAGGGAGTCGACAGCCGTAGATAGAGGTCGGCCGGCAACAGTTGCTGCAGCCAGTCGTCAACCGATTGGCGGAAGCTGCCGACCATCACGGTCAGCGCCACCGCGAGGCTCAGGGAGACGACCACCCCTGCCACGGCCACGCTGGCCTGGGCCCGCTGCTCGCGCGTGCGCTGGATCGCGAGCAGTGCGAGCGCATGCCGGGGCTCAGGCACCGCATGCAGCAGGAGCGCCAGCGCCACCGGGACGCACGCGATGCCGCCCAGCAGTCCGACGGCGACGGAGAGGTACGCGGCCAGCGGCAGCTCGCCGATCGGCGGCAACGCGGCCAGTCCAGCCGCAAGCACCAGCAGCAGCGGGCCGAGCCATGCAGGCGCATGTCGTCCCGACTCGAGGCCCAGCCCTTTCAAGGCTTGCGCAGGTGCCAACGCCTGAGCCTGGCGTGCCGGCACCCAGGCGCCGACCAGAGCCGCGAGCACGCCCAGCACGCCGTAGACGCACACGCCCCACCCATCCAGATGCAGTGCCGGTCGCAGTCCCTGGAAATAGCCGCCGCCCAGGTCGCCGCCGAGCCAGCGCAATGCGACATCGGCCAGTACCGTTCCGAGCCCGAGGCCCAGCGCACTGCCCAGCACACCGAGCAGCACGCCTTCGGCCAGCACGAGGCCGAGGCGTTCACCGGCGCTGAGGCCGAGCACGCCGAGCAGCGCGAACTGCGGAATGCGGCGGGCGACCGACAGCGCGAACACCGAGAACACGAGGAACGCCCCGGTGAACAATGCAACCAGCGCCAGTACCGTGAGGTTGACGCGGTAGGCCCGCGTCAGGTTGCCCATGCGCTCGCTGGCTTCGCTCGGCTCCGACACCCTCACCCCCGCCGGCAGCTGCAAGGCACCCAGCACCTGCGCCCGATCGGCACCCGGCTTCAATCGCACGGCGATACGACTCAGACGACCGGGCATGTCGAGCACCTGCTGTGCGCCCGCAATGTCGAGCACGGCCAGCGGCGCACCGCCTGCCGGTACCGTCCCGTGGACCTGCAGCGACGCTGTTCCGGCACCGGCCTTGTCGATCCGAAGGCGGGTCAGCGTACCCAGTCTCTGTCGCGCAGCGGCGTTGAGAAACACACCCCCGGGGTCGACCGCGGCCAGCCGCGATGCGCCGGCATCGGGCTGAGGCACAAGTTGCGGCGCGACCTTCGGCGCCTGCAGGGCGTCGATGCCCACGAGACGCAAGGAGGCTGTGCCGCCGTCCAACGTGTGCGTCGTAACCTGCGCCTCGACCACTGGCAGTGCGACCTCCACCTGCGGAAGGTTCGCCACGCGTTCGTACAGCGACTCGTCGAAGCCGCTACCTGCCACCGGCCTCAGCTCGAAGTCGGGGGATCCGTCGACCGCGCGCACCGCGCTGTCGAACTCCGCCAACGCAGAGGCATTGATCAGATGCACCGAGAACGCGAGCGCGACCCCCAGCGAGACCGCCAGCAGCGCCATGCCCTGCCGCCACGGATGCAGGCGCCATTCAGGCCAGCTGAACGTGCGCAGCAGTGCAAGGGTGAGGTTCATGTCGTCACGCGGGGTGCAGGCCGTGCGGGGTCAGACGCAGGATGCGGTCCGCCCGCGCGGCGGCGACCGGCGAATGCGTGACGAGCAGGCAGACGGCTGTCTGAGCCCGAACCTGGGCGAGCAACACGTCGAGCACGAGCGCGGCGGTGTCCGGATCGAGGTTGCCCGTCGGCTCGTCGGCCAGCGCGAGCAAGGGGCGATGCACCAGTGCCCTGGCGATCGCCACGCGCTGCAGTTGCCCGCCGGAGAGCGTCCTCGGCATCCGATCGTCCAATCCGTGCAGTCCCACCGCGGCGAGCATCGCCGCCACTCGACGCACATCGTGCCGACCGAGCAGCAGCAGTGGCAGCGCGACGTTCTGCGCCACGCTCAGGTGCGGCAGCACATGGAAAGCCTGGAACACGAAGCCGACGGCCCGCCGCCGCCACAGCGCCTGCCGACGCTCGTCGAGCGCAGTGGGCTCCACGCCGTCGAGCCGCACGGTTCCCGCGTCCGACCGGTCCAGCCCTGCGATCACGTTGAGCAGGGTCGACTTGCCCACGCCCGAATCACCGAGCAGGGCCACCACCTCGCCGGGCTGCGCGGTCAGCGAGACGTCGTCGAACACCGGGGTGTCGCCATAGCGCTTGGCAAGGCCCTGGAGTTGAAGCATTTGTCCGAACGTTCGAGCGCGGTCAACCCAGGCGAGCCAGCGCGGCTCGAACCGTCCGCTCCAACGCGTCTGGCGCGTCGGCCGCGATAACTTCACGCCCGGGCATGCCTCGAAGCCAGGTGATCTGTCGCTTGGCAAGCTGACGCGTCGCGGCGATGCCGCGCTCGCGCAAGCATTCGGGGCGGCCCTCGTCGATGGCTTCCCAGGCCTGCCTGTAGCCCACGCAGCGCATGGAGGGCAGGGCCGGGCTCAAGTCACCCCGCGCCCGCAGCGATTGCACTTCGTCCAGCAGGCCGGTGGCGAGCATGGCGTCGAAGCGCATCGCGATGCGCTCGTGCAGCCAAGCGCGATCGAGCGGCTCCAGGCTCAGCAAGGGCGAAGCTTGAGCCGCAGCCTCGGCACGTCCGCGATGAAAGCTGGAAAGCGGATGGCCGGTCAGACGCCAGACCTCCAATGCGCGCTGAATGCGCTGCGAGTCGTTGGGCGCGAGCCGCGCCGCGGTCATCGGGTCGACACGCGCCAGCTCTGCATGCAGGGCCGGCCATCCACGCTCGGCTCCCTCCGCATCGATCCGGGCGCGCAGGTCGGCGTCGGCTTCCGGCATGGCGTCGAGCCCGCCGAGCAGGGCCTTGAAGTAGAGCATCGTGCCGCCCGCCAGCAACGGCAACGCACCTCGCCGGCCGATGTCGTCGATGAGTCTGGCGGCGTCAGCGGCGAAGCGGGCGGCCGAATAGGACTCCGAGGGATCGAGGATGTCGATCAGGTGGTGCCGCACCTGTTCCCGTTCCTGGCGCGTGGGCTTGGCGGTTCCGATGTCCATGCTGCGATAGACGAGCGCCGAGTCCACGCTCACGATCTCGACCGGCTGCCCGCGCCGTGAGATCGCATCCGCAATGGCGAGCGCGCCAGCGCTCTTGCCGGACGCGGTGGGTCCGGCCAAGCCGAGCCAGCACTGAGTCATTTGTGCGGGACCAAGAATTTCATGTCGTCGCGGCGGAGACCTCGCCATGCCGGCGCACGAGCGTCCAGGCGATCAGCGCCGTCATCACCGCCCAGAAGGCGAGTCCATATGCCAGCGGCCGCACGGTGCCGTCCATCGCCTGCCCCAGCCACAGACCCACGAGAAACGCGATGAGCGCGAGCAGGAAGCCCGCCAATGCCGAGGCCAGCCCTGCCATCTTGGGAAACGGCCCGACCGCGCCCACCTGCGCGCAAGGTTGGTGAATGCCATGGCCGAAGCCATAAAGCAGATGCGCCGCGAACACCACCCATGCCGACTGAACACCGGCGGCGATCATCGTGGCGCCGCCGACGCCGCCCGCAAGTGAAAGCCAGGCGCCGCGCCGAACGGTGCCGACGAGCCCATGGTGCACGAGCAGACGCCGGCAGGCGACCGTTCCCAGAAGATACGACAGCGATCCGCCGCTCATCGCAAGTCCGTATTCGCCGGGCGACAGTCCGAACACCTGGATGTAGACGAACGACGACGCCGCCAGGACCGTGAACAGCCCGCCATAGGTGGCTGCCGTCAATCCGCTCCAGGCGAGGAAGGTCCGGTTTCGCAGCACTTCGGAGGCTGCCGCGATCAGCGGCCGCACCTTCAGCGCGCGCGCGTTGCGGCTGGGCAGCGTCTCCGGCCACAGCAGCCCGATGAACAGCAGCACGCCGAAGCCGACGGTCGCCACCGCCGCCAGAGTGGCACGCCAGCCCAGCCAGCCGGCGAGCAGGCCTCCGAGGGGAGGGCTGCACACGGCGATCAGGCCGAGGCCGGTCAAGGCCTGGGACATCACATGCGCGCCCTGCGGCGGCTCATAGAGATCGCGCACCATGGCCCGCGCGCAGACCACCGAGGCCGCAAGCGAGGCGCCCTGCAGCACAC
>DASTGE010000391.1:0-7538 GCA_035719405.1 Burkholderiaceae bacterium | reverse complement strand
AATAGGCCCAATCGGGCACGAATCCCCGATTGGTGCGATCCTTGCACCATGACGCATCCGAGCGAAGCGCTGCACATTCCTGATACCCAGAACGAGCGCGACCAGCGCGAGCTGGTGATTCAGCGCGTGGGCATCAAGGGTGTGCGCTATCCGCTGCAGCTGCGCATTGGCGCACAGGTGCAGCAGACAGCGGCCTTGTGGAACCTGGACGTGATGTTGCCGGCCGACAAGAAGGGCACGCACATGTCGCGCTTCGTGGCCTGGCTCGAAGCGCTGGACAAGCCGCTCGACGCCAAAGAACTGCGTCGCCAGCTTGGAGCGATGCTCGACCGCCTGCAGGCAACAGACGGCCGCATCGAGGCGCGCTTCACCTTCTTCGTGCGCAAGCGTGCGCCCGTCACCGGCCTGCAGAGCCTGCTCGACATCCAGGGACGATGGATCGCGGAGACGCGAGACGGCAGAACGGCGATATGGGCCGAGGTCGGCGTGCCGGTCAAGAGCCTGTGCCCATGCTCGAAGGAGATCTCCGATTACGGGGCCCACAACCAGCGCTCGCTGGTCACGATCCGGGTCGAACTGCTCGAGGAGGTCGGGTTCAACGAGCTGGTGCGTTATGCCGAGGAATCAGCGTCCAGCGAGATCTGGCCGATGCTCAAGCGCGCCGACGAGAAGTGGATCACCGAGCGCGCGTACGAGAACCCGAAGTTCGTCGAGGACCTGGTGCGCGACGTGGCCCTGCGCCTGAACGAGGATGCGCGCCTGGGCCGTTATCGGGTTGATGTGGAGAATTTCGAGTCGATCCACAACCACAGTGCGTATGCCTGCATCGAGCGCATGTAGTCTCGGCCATCACCGCTTCTGCAGCGTCAGCGTGTCGTTCTCGCGCTTCATTTGAAACCGCGTGAGAAAGCTGTTTCCGAGCAGCACGTATTCCATGAACGTCGGTTGCACCACGGCCGATACGTTGAAGACCTCGACATCGCCCACTCTCACCGAGGTGAGGTTGACGACGTGGCCTGGAATGATGCCGTTGGCCGTGTGGATTCCGACGCGCTGGCCGTTGCGGTAATCGAGCCCGATGCGGTCGGCGTCCGCCTGGCTGAGGGCGATCGCGGTCGCCCCGGTGTCGACCATGAACTGAACCGGACGACCGTTGATCGCGCCGCCGGTGACGAAGTGGCCTCCCATGCCGGCCGTGAGCACGATCTCGCGATTGGCACTCGAAGGCAATGCAGTGCGGGAGAGATGGGCCGGGCTGCCCAGACGCAGCACCTCCACATGCCCGCCGAATTCGACCCGGGCTTCGTCCGCCGACATCGTCACGAGCTTCACGCCTTGAACCGTCGCACCCACGGGAATGGGACGTGCCTCGCCGTCGATCACCAGCAGCGCCTTGTCGCCCATCGCACCATTGAAGGTGACCGTCTGCGCGGTCGCCGCCATGAAGGTCAGCGCCAGCGTGGCGGCAAGGAGAAGCCGGGATGTCATCAGTCGCGGAAGTTCTGGAATGTGAGCGGAAGAGGAATGTCCTTGCGCAGCACGGCGATCACGGCCTGCAGGTCGTCGCGCTTGCCGCCTGTCACCCGGACGGTATCGCCCTGGATGGAGGACTGGACCTTGAGCTTGCTTTGCTTGACCAGCGTCTGGATCTTCTTCGCCGTCTCGGAGTCGATGCCCGCCTTGACGTTCACGACTTGTTTCATTTTGTCGCCGCCGATTTTCTCGGGCTTGGCCGAGTCGTCGAGGAAGCGCACGTCGACGCTGCGCTTGGACAGCTTGGCGAGCAGCACGTCCTTCACCTGGCCGAGCTGGAACTCGCTGTCTGCGTAAAGGGTCAGTGTCTTTTCGCTGCCCTTGTCGTTCAGTTCGGCACGGGCGTCAGAACCTTTGAAATCGAAGCGGGTGCCGATCTCCTTGTTGGTCTGCTCAACCGCATTGCGCAACTCGACGAAGTTGGGTTCGAGGACAGTATCGAAGCTCGGCATGATGAGGAAGCGGTACGCTTGGAGCGGTATGGGCGAAAATTCTGCCATGTCCCCGCAGTTGGTTATCGAACGCGGAATCAATCTGAAACCCTACAACAGCTTCGGCTTGCCGGCGCTGGCGCATCAGCTCGTGCGTGTGAAAAGCGACGCGGACGTGCGGCGTGTGCTGGCCGATCCGCAACTCGGGCGGGCGCCGAAGTTCGTGCTCGGCGGTGGGAGCAACGTCGTGATCACGCGCGACGTGAAGGAAGTGGTGCTGAAGGTCGAGGTGGCCGGCCGGCGGCTGGTCGAAGAGCGTGACGATGCGTGGATCGTCGAGTTCGGTGCGGGTGAGACCTGGCACGACGCCGTCGGGTGGACGTTGGAGCAAGGCTACCCGGGGCTCGAGAATCTGGCACTGATCCCGGGTACGGTTGGTGCTGCCCCGGTGCAGAACATCGGCGCTTACGGCGTCGAGTTGAAGGACCGGTTCGAGTCGCTGGATGTGGTCGATCTGGTCACCGGCCGCAGCGTCACGCTCGATGCCGCAATGTGCCATTTCGACTATCGCGACAGCGTCTTCAAGAACGGTCTCGCGGGCAAGAGCATCATCACGCGCGTGCGTTTGAAGTTGCCGAGGCCATGGCGGCCAGTGCTCGGCTATGTCGACATCGAACGTAAGATGCACGAGACAGGCATCACCGAGCCAGACACGCGGCAGGTGTTCGACTGGGTGTGTTCGATCCGCAGGGCCAAGCTGCCCGATCCCGCGCGGATCGGCAATGCGGGCAGCTTCTTCAAGAACCCGGTGGTCAGCGCGGAGCAGTGCCGGGATATCATCGAACGCGATCCAGAGATCGTGCACTATCCGCTACCCGATGGCAGCATCAAACTCGCGGCCGGCTGGCTCATTGATGCATGTGGCTGGAAAGGCAAGACGATCGGCCGCGCTGGCGTGTATGAGAAGCAGGCCCTGGTGCTGATCAATCGCGGCGGGGCCAGCGGGGCTGAGGTGGTGACGCTGGCGCGGGCGATTCAGGAAAGCGTTTACGGCCGCTTCGGCATCAGGCTCGAGCCTGAGCCCGTGGTCGTGTAGGGCAAACCAACAACTCCGTCGCGAACCGCCGGCATGGGCTCCCGCCTTCATGTGAGCGTCGTGCCGGGCGTTCGCGCCAGCTCGCGGCCTTCGTTCGCCGGGAGTAGCGCGAAAGGCACCATCTCACGCCGCATCGTCATCAGGCAAATGAGGCAGTGCCGCACCGGGCGAGGTCGACAACAGCCCCACATGGCTATACACCATGAGCTTGTCGCGTGTGTCCTCGATGTCCAGGTTGCGCATGGTGAGTTGACCGATGCGATCGGTCGGCGAGAAGCTGGACTCGCCCTTTTCCATCGTGAGCCGCTCGGGCTTGTAGGTGAGGTTGGGCGATGCGGTGTCGAGAATGGAGTAATCGTTGCCCCGCCTCAGCTCGATCGTCACCTCGCCGCTGATTGCCCGTGCGACCCAGCGCTGCGCCGTCTCCCGCAACATGATGGCCTGAGGGTCGAACCAACGGCCTTGGTACAGCAGGCGTCCGAGGCGACGGCCGTTGTCGCGGTACTGCTCGATCGTGTCCTCATTGTGAATACCGGTGACAAGGCGCTCATAGGCGACGAACAGCAGCGCCAGCCCCGGGGCCTCGTAGATGCCGCGGCTCTTGGCCTCGATGATGCGGTTTTCGATCTGGTCGCTCATGCCCAGTCCATGCCGGCCGCCGATGCGATTGGCCTCGAGCATCAGCTCCACCAGATCGGCGTACTCGCGACCATTGAGCGCCACGGGGCGGCCTTCGTCGAAGCGAACCGACACCTCCTCGGCATTCACCGCGACATCGTCGCGCCAGAATGGCACGCCCATGATGGGCTGCACGATCTTCATGCCCGTCGACAGGTGCTCGAGGTCCTTGGCCTCGTGCGTGGCGCCGAGCATATTGGAGTCGGTCGAGTACGCCTTCTCGGCCGACATCTTGTAGGCAAAGCCCGCCTTTTGCATGAAGGCCGACATCTCCGCCCGGCCGCCCAGTTCGTCGATGAAGGTCTGGTCGAGCCACGGCTTGTAGATGCGCAGGGCGGGGTTGGTCAACAGGCCGTAGCGGTAGAAGCGCTCGATGTCGTTGCCCTTGAAGGTGCTTCCGTCGCCCCAGATGTGGACGTCGTCTTCCTTCATCGCGGCAACCAGCATCGTGCCGGTGACGGCGCGTCCGATCGGCGTGGTGTTGAAGTAGGTCAGGCCTGCGGTCGAGATATGGAAGGCACCGCACTGAAGAGCGGCCAGGCCCTCGGCCACAAGTTGCGCACGGCAGTCGACCAGGCGGGCTTTCTCGGCGCCATACTGCAACGCGCGACGCGGGATGTCTTCGTAGTCGGGCTCATCGGGCTGGCCGAGGTTCGCCGTGTAGGCGTACGGGATTGCGCTCTTGATGCGCATCCAGTGCAGGGCGGCGCTGGTGTCCAGGCCGCCGGAGAAGGCGATGCCGACCTTCTGGCCGGTGGGAAGGTGCTGGAGGATGCTTGCCATGAGTCGCGCTTGATCAGAGTCGGATTCGGAAGAGGCGATTCTATGGAACGGCGTTTGCCAGCACTGCGAGGTTTTTGGAGTGCAACACGTCACGCTGTTTCGTCACGCCGGGGGTCGGGGCCGCTGTAGGGTATTCCACCGGCACGCGGCCTCGGCGATAAGCTGCAACCATGGCTGCCGCTTCTTTGCCATCCGCATCCCTCGGCGCGCCGCCTGCTGACGGACCCCATCCCGAGGTACTGGCCGCAGGCGCCCGCCTGGGAGAGTTCGAGGTTCTGCGGGTGCTGGGCACGGGCGGCTTCGGCATCGTCTACCTCGCCTGGGATCATGCCCTTGAACGCGAGGTCGCGCTCAAGGAGTACATGCCGCTGATGCTGGCGGGCCGAGGGTCCGAGCAGCGGGTGATGATTCGCTCCCGCGCGAACGAGGAGACCTTCGCACTCGGCTTGCGCTCGTTCGTCAACGAGGCGCGGCTGCTCGCGCGCTTCGACCATCCATCTCTGGTCAAGGTCTACCGCTTTTGGGAGGACAACGGCACGGCGTATATGGCGATGCCTTTTTATCGAGGTCGGAACCTGCGACAGGTGCGGGAGGCCTTGCCGCCGGGCTCACCCGGAGAGACGTGGGTGCGGGCGCTCATCATGCCGCTGCTCGGTGCATTGGAGGTGCTGCACCGGGAGGAGGTCTACCACCGCGACATCGCGCCGGACAACATCCTGATTGGCGACGACGGGCGTCCCGTGCTGCTTGATTTCGGCGCGGCGCGGCGAGTGATCGGAGATCGCACACAGGCGCTGACGGCGATCTTGAAGCCCCATTTCGCACCGATCGAGCAGTACGCGGAAGTCACGGCCCTGCGCCAGGGTCCGTGGACCGACATCTATGGCCTCGGTTCGACCGTGTATTTTCTGCTGACGGGGCAACCTCCTGTGCCGGCAGCCGCCCGCGCGCTTCACGATGAACTGGTGCCGTTGACACAATTGCAGCCCGCTGGCTGCTCGCCGGCGTTCCTGGAAGCGATCGACTGGGCGATGACAGTGCGCCCGCAGGAAAGACCGCGCACTGTGGCCCAGTGGCGGCGGGCGATCGATGGAGATGGCGTGCCTGAACGCGAGTCCGGGCAGCAGATTCCGCCATCCGGAAGCGGAACCGAAGGGCGGGCGGGCGAGGCGGCGACGCGGGCGATAACCTCGTTCAAGACGGCGCAAGATGCGCCCTCGGCGCATGCCTTCGACCCGACCATGCACGTCCCGCCGCCGGCTTCGGTAACGACGCATTCGCCACCGGCCGCAACTGCTGCCTCCGTGCCGAGCCTGCGACGGCGCATAGGGGCACTTTCTGCGCTCGGCATCGCAAGTGCCACATTGATCGCTTTCTGGCTGGCGTGGAGATCTTTCCCCCAGCATCCGGCTTCCCGTTCCTCACAGGTGCAGGCGGCGCATCGTGTCACGGACGCGGTGCCTGCGACAGTGCGTGTCAGCGATGCGAGGAACGGGATTGCCGCCCGTGCTTCCGAACCAGGATCCGGCGCCCAGGAGGTCATGCAGTCCCCGCCTCCGGTAGCCACGGCGACGATCACCCCCGAGGTTGGCGCTGCGGGCAACAATGAGGCGTGGACGTCCGAACCGACGGCTGAGGCACCGGCCGAGCAGGTTGCCCGTCCTGCCGCGAACCCGCCACCATCGCCTGCAGCGGGCGTGGCAGAGCCGCGTGCCCGGAACGCGTCGCGTTCCCGTACGACACCGGAAACCCGCCACAGTGCCGTAGCGGCCCGGGTACCCGGGCCGGCAGAGCGCTGCAGCGATCATGTCTTTCTCGGACGGCTGATCTGCATGAAGCGCGCGTGCGACACCGACCGTCGGCTGCTGCATCACCCCGAGTGTGTTCGCATGCAACAAGCCGAGCAGGAACGCCGCCAGCGCATCGAACAGCACTGACGCGGATACTCCGGGCAACCTGCAGTGCAGGTTGAGCCGCCGAGGCGACACTTCGTCATCGGCTAGAACCGATGTGCCCCGCACTCCCCCTGCTGTACACGGGGCAGTCGCTGCCGTGCGACCGCGCCCGAATGCTGGAGAACGAAAATTGATGTCTTTGCCTGCAAGTCGCACTGAGCCCGATCGTCCGCACCATGCGGTCTGGCCGAGCCGCCTGCCCCGGGAGCTGGTCGTTCCCGAGACCTCGTTGTGGTTCAACCTCGAGGTGTCTGCCCGCCGCTATCCAAACAAGCCCGCCTGCCTGTTCTTCGGCAGTGCGCTCACCTATCGCGACCTCAAGGCGCAAGCTGAAGCTGTGGCCGGTTGGCTTCAAAGGCATGGCGTGGCCAAGGGAGACAGGGTGCTGTTGTACCTGCAGAACTGCCCCCAGTTTCTCGTCGCGTTCTACGCCATCCTCCGCGCCGATGCCGTCGTGGTCCCGGTCAACCCGATGAACCGGGCCGACGAGTTCGCCCACTACATTACCGATCCCGAGGCCCGGGTCGCGATATGCGCTGCGGATCTGGCGCCGGTGGTCATGACCGCCAATGCCGCCGTTCCCGCCGCCCAACGGCTGCTCCATGTGCTTGCGGTGCGTTACGCCGATGTCCTGCCCGCAGGCGCCATTCCCGAGGACGAGAAGCCAGCCCCGGCCCTGCTCGACTGGCTGCTGGCCGATCCGCCGCTGCCTGCCGGCTGCAGTCGGTGGGTTGATGCGCTCGCGGCCGGCCTGCGTCCACGGGAGCACGAAGCGCGGCCGGACGACCTGGCGGTGCTGCCCTACACCTCCGGTACCACCGGCCTGCCCAAGGGCTGCATGCATACGCACCGCACGTTGATGCCCAACACTATCGCCGGCGGCATGTGGGGCCATGCGAGCGCAGAGCGAATCGGCCTCGCCGTCGTGCCCATGTTCCATGTCACCGGCATGCTGTATGGCGTGTTGAGCCCGGTCTACCTCGGCATGACCACGGTCGTGATGCCGCGATGGGACCGCGAGTTGGCCGGCCGGCTCATCTCGCGCCATCGCGTGACGCACTG
>DASTGE010000390.1:0-7493 GCA_035719405.1 Burkholderiaceae bacterium | reverse complement strand
GAGCGCGCCGAACATGTTGTCGATGCGGCCCGGAAAGCGCTTGTCCCAATCGCGCAGCATCTGCTTGATCTGCGCGCGCTGCAGGTTGTCCTGACTGCCGCAGAGCGTGCAGGGAATGATCGGGAACTGCCGGACGGCGGCCCATTGCTCGAGGTCGACCTCGGCGACGTAGGCCAGCGGCCGGATGACGATATGCCGGCCGTCGTCGCTCACCAGCTTGGGCGGCATTCCCTTGAGCTTGCTGCCGAAGAACATGTTCATCAGCAGCGTCTGCAGCATGTCGTCGCGATGGTGCCCCAGTGCGATCTTGGTTGCGCCGAGTTCGCTCGCTACGCGGTACAGGATGCCGCGCCGCAGTCGCGAGCACAGGCTGCACATCGTCTTGCCCTCGGGAATCAGCCGCTTGACGATGGAGTAGGTGTCCTGCGTCTCGATGTGGAACGGCACGTCGATCGAACGTAGGTAATCGGGCAGCACGTCGGCGGGAAAACCGGGCTGCTTCTGGTCGAGGTTGACGGCGACGATCTCAAAGCGGGCCGGCGCGCGGCGCTTGAGGTTCAGCAGAATGTCGAGCAGCGCATAGCTGTCCTTTCCACCTGACAGGCACACCATCACCTTGTCGCCATCCTCGATCATGTTGAAGTCGGCGATGGCCTGGCCGACGAGGCGATGCAGGCGTTTGGCGAGCTTGCGCGTCTCGCGCTCCTGGCGGCTGTCGGGCTTGGGACCAATGCGCGGATCGAGGCCCAGTTCCCCCTCTGTAACACGCGTGTTCATCGGGAAGACTCCCGGACCAGGAGGGCGCGCTCCTGCGGATAGCGCTCGGCAATGCGGAGCACGTCCGCGTATGTGAGGTTTGCGCGCACACCGATCGAGTCGCATCCCTCGTAGCGCTGCGTCTTGGCGATGACGATCTCGAGCCGTTCGACCCGCCGGCTGGCGAGCACGCGGCAGGCAATGGCCACGAGCAGTGTCTCCTGAAGGATGAAGCGCGGCCGGGACGCGATGGCGTCGTCCACCGCCTTCAGCATTTCGCAGTAGTCGTATTCCGGATGCGCGGTCTCGCCACCGAACAGCGTGTCGCCAACGAGGGCGACGCGCATCGAGATCGTGACCGGCTGCCGGATGCCGTGCTCCTCGTCGGCGCAGCCGATCTCGATCTCACGGAAAAGGCTGTTGAGTTCGTAGTGGGCGTAGGGTGGGGACATCATTGCTTCTTCGCCAATGCTGGCTTTGCGGGCAGTCAGCTCAGCCAGCCGCTGCGCCCTCCGTCCATTTTCAGCACTTGGCCATTGACGTAGCTGGCATCCAGCGCGAGCCACGTGACGGTGTTGGCCAGTTCCTCGAAACTGCCGATGCGCCCGAGCGGGATGCTGGCAAGAATTTCGCGCCGTCGGGGCTCGTCGCTCCAGCCTTCGTGCCAGTCCATTGCGCCAGGAGCCACCGCATTGCAGCGTACTTCAGGCGCCCATTGCACTGCCAGGGCGCGCATCAAGGTTTCGAGCGCGCCCTTGGCGACGAGGTACCACACATAGTCCCTGTTTGGCTGCAGCGTCTGCAGATCGGTCACCGCGACCACGCTTCCTCGCAGGCGCTTCAGGCTCGCCTCGACGCTTGCCAGAACCGCCGCATGACCACTGACATGCAGGCGGAAGTCGGTCAGTGCCTGGTCGAGTTCCGGTCCTTCAGTTGACACGAGCCGGCTCGCATTGCAGACGACGACGGCCACGTCGAGTTCCGGGTGTGGAAAGGAAGGATGCTTCTCCAGCACTGCCTGCCAGCGCAGCGCGCTGCCTTCCCGCGCACCGTTCAGGTCGTCGACAACGGCTTGCGCGCGCTCCATCGAGGCCGGGCTGGAATGGTGCACCACGACCCCGAGGCCGCGCCGATGCAGTTCCCTGGTAATGGCGAGGCCGCCGCGGATCGACCCGCCTGTCACGATCGCCCATCGCTGTCCCGAGACTGCCCCGCTCATCTCGAATCCTTGATCCCGAACACCTCGCACCCGACGGCGTCGCAGTCGGGGTACACCTCGGGCTTCTCGGTGGACACCCGCGCTGCCCGCACATGAGGATGCGCGAGCATCAGCGCCAGCACCTCGTCGCACAGCGTTTCCTGCAGGTGGATGTGGCGCAGGCGCGTCTGTCCCGCAAGGGTGCGGCGCATGAAGTCGTAGTCCACCACCTCGTCGAGGCGGTCATGCCTGGGCGTGGAAACGGCGAGCGGGATGTACAACTCGACGTTGATCACCACTCTCTGCGGGCGGCGCTTCTCCGACTCCAGCGCTCCGATGTTGATCCACATCTCGTAGTTGCGAAGGAACAGCCGACGGCAGTCCATCAGCTTTGGGTGAATCAACAGGCTCAGCATGAGAGGGGTTTCTACAATCGCCGGATGCATGCGACCGCGCCCGACAGTGTACCCAGCGCCCTCGGCGCGCTCATCCGGCAGGAGATCGCACGCTCGGGCGGGTGGCTGTCGTTCGACCGCTTCATGGCGCTCGCGCTGTACGCCCCCGGCCTCGGGTACTACGCGAACCCCAGCCTCAAATTCGGCAAGATGCCATCGTCGGGCAGCGACTTCGTCACCGCGCCCGAGATGTCGCCGCTGTTCGGGCGCACGCTTGCCACTCAGGTCGTTCAGGCATTCGAGGCGTGCGGCGTCAGCGAGGTGTGGGAGTTCGGTGCGGGCTCCGGTGCGTTGGCCGAGCAGTTGCTCGACGCGCTCGGCGACACACTGAAGCGGTATCACATCATCGACCTCTCCGGCACCCTACGGGCACGCCAGGCCGACCGGCTGGCCGGATGGGGCAAGCGCGTGCAATGGCACGAGCGTTTGCCGGCATCGATCACGGGAGTCGTGCTCGGCAATGAGGTGCTCGATGCGATGCCTGTGCAACTGCTGCACTTCGACGGAGCCCGATGGCGGGAGCGCGGTGTGGTCGACCAGGGCGAGTCCTTCGACTGGGAAGATCGCGAGACGGCGCTCAAGCCACCCGTGGAGGACAACTTCGTCCCGGGTACCGTCACCGAGATCCATCTCCAGGCACAGGCTTTCATCGCGACTATCGGGGCACACCTTGAGCGCGGGACGGCGTTCTTTATCGACTATGGTTTTCCGGAGGCGGAGTATTACCACCCGCAGCGCACGGGCGGAACGCTGATGTGCCATCGCGCGCATCGGGCTGACACCGATCCGTTGTCCGACCTGGGGCTCAAGGACGTCACCGCCCACGTCGATTTCACCGCGATTGCGCTGGCCGGCCAGCGGGCCGGGCTGGAGGTGCTGGGCTATACATCCCAGGCGCGCTTCCTGATCAACTGCGGCATCACCGGGCTGCTGGCCGATGCCGATGCCCGCACTCTGGCCGGCGTGCAGAAGCTGCTGGCCGAGCACGAGATGGGTGAGTTGTTCAAGGTGATCGGCTTTTCGAAGGGATGCTCGTTCGATGGGATTGGCTTCGCGCAAGGCGACCGGACACATCGGCTGTAGGCGCCTTCTCGATTGCGGAGCGTCAGCGGTTCAATTGTTTAATTCAACGTTCGAGTTCACCCGCAACGAAGGGCGGGCAGTCACTCGCGTTGCTCGCTGCCCATGAACTCTATCGAGAATTCGCTCTGCTCGACTTCGTCGGGTGGTTCCCACATATCGCTTGCCATCTCGAAGACAGCGTCAGGGACGACCATTGAGAACGTGGGGCCACGCTCCGCGTTGCGCCGCTGAACACGGAGCCGTCGAACCTCGCGCGGAGCGTCAAGAACATGGACTGCGAGGTCAAGCCCCTCATCTACTACCCGCCTATAGAAAGTGACCCGACTCTGCCGCTGGATGAGACCGATTTCAAGTATCGCGTCCTTGCCCGACGCCACGATGTCGCGAGCATGACTCCAGATCAGTTCATGTAGACGCTTCTTTCTCTCAACATACCAAGGCACAAAGTCGGTAGCGGGCCTGTCCGGACTGAACAGCCTCGCAAACCACTCATCTAGTGGAACGTGAATCCCACCGATGCGAAGCGCCATTGACTTCGCGAAGGTCGACTTCCCAGCCCCAACTGGGCCTTCGATTAGATGTACTTTGGACATGTGATAGGTGAGAGTTGTGACGGGCAACGTTCGACATGAGGGGCGGCCGACAGCAGGCGAAGCCTGGTGTCGGATGTCCCCTCGATGGAATACGAAGGGTCTTGACAGTTCTTGAGTCCCATTGCATTGAAGCCAAGCGTCGTACTCCGACCGATCGATCTGTCATCGACCACCTGGTGGAAACTTTGCCTGCCGATCGTACACGGCCCGCTTCTCTCTCGCCGTTCAGCCGAACAGCCCTTTGTCGATTGCCTCGATCCGTGCTCGCCGCACGGCTTCCCCGATCTGCGGCCCGCTCAAACCCCGCTCGGCCGCGCGTGCCGCCACTTCAGCGGTGTCGACCGAACGCGCGAGCGCCAGGGCTTTGCTCAACCGGTCGGCCTGCGGATAGGGCTCGTCTTCCTTGCCACCGCGTCCGCGCGCGTCGCATTCGCATGCCAGCAGCATCTGCTCGAAGCGTTCGGGCCGGCGCAGGGCATCGCAGCGCTCGAGCAAGCGCATCTGCGCTGTCGCATTCAGACCCTCGCTGCGATGAACGTTGCCATGCTCGCGGGCAACGACCACGGCAAGCTCGCGGCTTGCCAATGGCACTCGCCATCGCTTGCACACCTGCTCCAGTAGGTGGACGCTGCGCGCTTCGTGACCATGATGGCGCGGCAGTGTCTCCTCGGGCGTCGTCCCCTTTCCGAGGTCATGGCACAGGCACGCGAAGCGCACCTCCAGCGGGGCATCGAGGCGGGCTGACATATCGAGCACCATCAGGAGGTGAACGCCGGTATCTCCCTCGGGGTGGTAGTCGGCCCGCTGTGGCACACCCCACAGTCGATCGACCTCCGGCAGGATGACCGCGAGCGCCCCGCACTCGCGCAGCACCTCGATCATCCGGCTTGGCCGCGCCTCCGTCAACCCGCGTGAAAGCTCCTGCCACACGCGCTCGGGTACCAGCGCGTCCACCTCGCCGCTGCCCACCATCTCGCGCATGAGAGCCATTGTTTCAGGAGCGATGGTGAAGTTGGAGAAGCGCGCCGCGAACCGAGCGACGCGCAGGATGCGCACGGGATCCTCGACAAACGCTTCCGACACATGGCGCAGCACACGGTCACGCAGGTCGGCTGCGCCACCGAAGGGGTCGATCAGAGCGCCTTGCGGGGCCTGCGCCATCGCATTGATCGTGAGGTCTCGGCGCCTCAGGTCGTCTTCCAGCGTGACCGAGGGATCTGCCTGGACCACGAAGCCGCGGTAACCCGGCCCGCTCTTGCGTTCGGTCCGCGCCAGCGCGTATTCCTCGTGCGTATCGGGGTGGAGGAAAACGGGGAAGTCGCGGCCCACAGACACAAAGCCAGCTTCCTCCATCTCGCGGGGGGTCGCGCCGACCACGACCCAGTCGCGGTCGTTGGCGGCACGACCGAGCAGCCGGTCGCGTACTGCCCCGCCAACGACGTAGGTCTTCATTCGGCGGGCGAGGGCCTATGCCGGTACGGCTCGTCTTTTTCGAGGAACTCGCCTTCGGCCAGCGCCGCGTCGACCCACTGCCGCATTGCAGGCAGCGCAAAGATGCGCTCGACATACGCGTGCACCGGCTTCGACACCGGCAGCGCATACGTGCGGATGCGACTGCACACCGGAGCGTAGAAGGCATCGGCCGCGCAGAAGTCGCCGAACAGGAAGGGGCCGCCGGCAGCGTCAAGCTGCTCGCGCCACATGTCCTCGATGCGCTGAAGATCGCGGCGCAGGTCAGGCTGTTCCTCGATCACCCGCGGTCCGATCTCCGGCAGCGAGGCTTCGATGTTCATCGGGCAATGGTTTCGCAACGCGACAAAGCCCGAGTGCATCTCGGCACAGAGACTGCGTGCCCGTGCACGGTGCCGCATCTCTTGCGGCCAGACGCGATTGGCCGGAAAGCGCTCGGCCAGGTACTCGAGAATCGCCAGCGAGTCCCACACCGTGAAGCCGTCATCGTCGACCAGCACCGGCACGCGGGCCGCAGGGGAGACGCGGGCGATCGTGGTTTTGAAAACTGAGCCTTCGCGAAAATCCAGTGAAAGCTTGACCTCCTCGAACTGCATGCCGAGCTGCGTCATGAGCAGCCAGGGCCGCATGGACCAGGACGAATAGTTTTTGTTGCCGATGTAAAGCTTCATCTCGCCTCTTGGTGAAGTGGAGGCAGAGATGCTAGGGGCTGTGCGTCCAAGGAGCGATGAGCTTTTGGCAAGACAGCGATGCGTTCACGAGCGTCCCGCCGTGGCCCGGAGGCTTTGCAGCCGTTCAGCCCGATCCTCGTGGCCGAGCAAAGGCGCCATCACGCCTTCCATGGGGGTGGGCTCGACGCCAAGATCCTTCAGCCCGGGCAGCTTGCCGCTCGCGACGTTGGGCACCTCCAGCGACTTCAGGTTGTCGCGGGTGAGCAGAGGCTCTCCTGGGAGCACTTCGAACAGTTGCGCCTCCAGCCAGGCGAGTGCGTGCGGCAGCTTGATCACCCTGCGCGCGTGACGAGACCACACACCGGCAAGCCGCACCACATCGCCAAGAGTCATCACCTCGGGGCCCGCGCACTCGTAGGTCTGACCCACGCTCGCGTCCTGATCGATGCACAGCGCGATCGCACGCGCCACGTCCTCGACCCACACCGGCTGAAGCTGCGCATCCGCTCCCGCGAGGGGCACGACGGGGAAGTGGGTCTGCAGGTTGGCGAAGAGGTTCACGAAGTGATCCTCGGCGCCGAACATCACCGAGGGGCGGAGGATCGTCCAGGCCAGGGGCAGCCTTCGGATCGCTTCCTCGCCCTCGGCCTTTGACTTGAGGTACAGCGACGGCCCGTCCGGACTCGCGCCGATGGCACTGACGTGAACAAGCCGGTGGACATTCGCGGCTGCGCACGCTTCGCCGAGCCTGCGGGGCAGATCGGCGTGTGCGCGCCGGAAGTCGCTCTCGGTGCCGTGCAGGATGCCGATCAGGTTGATCACGGCATCGCGGCCGTGCAAAAGTTTCGCGAGCTGCGCGTCGTCATGCACGTCGGCCTCTTCGATCACCAGTGTCGGCAGCGGAAGGAGCTCGCGGGCGCGCTGTGCGTGGCGGGTGGCCACCGCGATCGGGCCGCCCGCGCCACCGCCTCGCCGTACCAGCTCTTCGCAGATACAACGCCCGAGGAAGCCGCTGCCGCCGAGGACGAGGATGTTGTCGATGTTGGTCATCTTCGATTTCCTTCCTGTTTCATCCTTGCGATGGGTGTCCCGGCGGTGGCCTCTGTCAAGGCAGGTCTGATCCGACGGACAACGGGGAAGCCGTGTCCGCCGGTCCGATGGTGCTGCCCAGGCGCGTCTTCAACGAGGGAGGCTGGCCGGTCAGCAAGGCAGCATAGACGGCCGCATTGCTCAACACCTTCTTCACATAGTCGCGCGTCTCGTTGAA
>DASTGE010000389.1:0-2230 GCA_035719405.1 Burkholderiaceae bacterium | reverse complement strand
AGGAGCAAGCCGCGGTCTACGCCGCACTGAGACTCGACAAGCCAGCTGCCGACACCCAACTCAGCCTGTTGTAGTGGCACGCTGAAAGGCGTGACCTATACAGATCAACCACTTATGGGCGATGGTGTCGAACTCCGGTGCTCAAAGTAGCCGTCGCCGCGCGCGAAGAAGCGGCGGTACGCGTCGTAGTCGAATCCGTGCGCGATGGCCTGTACGTCCGACAACGTGAGCCCCGCGGTGCGCAGGCAGTAGTCGATCGCATTCAAAGGCAGGACGCCGGTGCCTTTGTCGCCGGTGAAGCGCTCCTCGGCGGCGGCGGCGACGAGCCGGCCGTCGATCACCAGGCTCGCGCTGCTGTCGAGCCCCTGGCAGATGCGCTCATCGATCGCTGAAATCGACGGCGCCGTTTGGCGCAGGAAGGATTGCGCGTTGGGAAGCCCGCTGAGGCCCAGGACAATCATGCTAGTTAGCCGCCTTGAAAAGAGTGATGGCGTTGTTGCCGCCGAAGCCGAATGAGTTGTTCTGGACGATGGTGAGTTCCTGTGCTCGTACGGTGCCCGTCACCAGGTCGAAGCCGAACTCGAACTCCTCGTCGGTAATCTGCGTGGGCGGCAGGCATTGATGCTTCAGCGCCAAGCACGAAGCGACCGCGCCGATGGCGCCTGCCGTGGCCATGAGATGGCCGACCGTACCCTTGATGGCCGTGACGGCAGCGCGCGGGTAGTGCTCGGCGAAGATGGCGGCCTCGACTGCATCATTGGCCTTGGTGCCGGTGCCGTGCGCGAAGACGGCATCGATCTGGTCGCCGCGCAGTCCGGCCTGCTGCAGCACGGACCGGTGGCAAGCGGTGACGCCCTGCAAATCGGGGTTGGTGGGGTGCAGAGCATCGTTGTTGCTCGCCGCTGCCAGCAGCTCCGCGTAGACGTTCGCGGTCGACGGGACGCTGTCGTGCGCCTGCAGGACGAGGAACGCCCCGCCTTCGGCGATCGTGATGAAGCGTCGCGTCGCCGAGAACGGCCGGCAGCGCTCGGGGCCGAGTGCGTTGAGGGTGTAAAAGCCCGACCAGACCTTCTTGGCGAAGACGTCGCCGCCCCCGATGACGGCCGTCCTGACCGCACCGGAGCGCAGCATGCGAAGCGCTACCTCAAGCGCGACGTTGCCCGATGCGCATGTGTTGTGCACCATGTACGCTGGGCCGTTCGACCCGATCGCGCCGGCCACTGCTTCGGCGATCGCATGGCCGGCATAGACGTGTCGGCCCCAGCGCTCGAGCCGCCCTTCGACCATCTCGTCCAGGATGTCCGCCTCGGCCTCGTTGTTGCCGATGCAGACCAGGGCGTCGCGAAGTGCCGCATCGCCCGGGGTCAGCCCGGCATCCTGCATGGCCTGCCGTGCGGCGTGGACGGCGAAGGTGGACGAATCGGGCAGCGTGGCCGGCAGGTCGCTCAGGTCGCGTTGGACCTGGACCCGGTCGGCGGCGGACAGTCGCGCCGTGATGCAGCCATCCTTCATGCCCGGATAGACCGGCGCGATGGCCTCGAACCGGTCGTGACCGGCGCAAAGAGCCTGCCAGAACATGTTGACGCCAACTCCAACCGGGCTGACGACGCCCAGGCCGGTAACGAGTGCTCGCTTCATTGAGGCTTTCCTCTGTGTGACACGGCGCCGCGGACCACGATCTGCGTCGACGAAGGGGCACCGACCACGGCCTCCCAGACGAGGATGGCGCCGAAGCGTTTTACGTGTGTGACTACGGTCTGCTGTGGTGCCCACTGGGCACAGTCCGTCCGGTAGTTGATTTCGCCGAAGCGTGCAAAGACGTAGCGCAAACGCATGTCGCCCGGATCGACCAGGTGCTGCAGCGACAGGGCGAGGTTGCCGGCGCACTCGATCAACACGAGCGGCTGCCACCTGGCCATCTCGCCGAGGTAATCATGCCGATGCGCGAGCGCCTCTAGGTCGATTCGACAAGCCGCCCAGCGGCGGTCGGCATCGACCTCAATGTCGTTGGGCAGGAACCAGTAGTCCGGCTCGCGCAGCACGTCGATGCGAACCGGCCGGCCCGGCCCTTGGGGTGGCACTACGGGCTGCGCCAGGGCCGGCACGTCGCCGTCGCCCAGCCGGAAGGTGCAGCACTGCGTTTCGCCGTACCCGACGCGCACATCTCCCAAGGGACCCGACGTGAACTCGATCGACTGGGCGGGCCGCACGAAATGCTGGAAGTGCACGT
>DASTGE010000388.1:0-4084 GCA_035719405.1 Burkholderiaceae bacterium | reverse complement strand
CGCTCCACCACCACGGCCGGCGAGGACGCACAGGGGCTTACCTTCAGGACACCGCACACCGGCACCTCGCCTGCCGGCATTGCTGCCCGTGCTCCGGCACGTCGCCCATCCCCAGAGCCGTCCGTCGAGGACACCGTCCGCCGGCAATGCAACCGCACGCGGCAGATGCCTAAGGGAACACTGCCGCTGGCCGGCTACATGCTGGCCCGCAGCGTGATTGGCAATCCGGTGGAACAGGAGGATGTCGACCGACTGCTCTGCGCCAACGAAGCCGTTCGCCGCACACGCAATGCGTTCCCTTTTGGCCGTGGCAACGTCGACGTCGACATCGGCCGCACCCGCCTTGAAAGCACGGTGCGCGCCGCGGCCGCGAAAACGCTGCTGGAGGAAAAGCTTTTCACCGGCACGAAGGTTCGAGTTGAAGACAACGAAAACTTCTACGCCCTGTGTGCCATGACCGGCAAGGTGTTCGGCGCAGGCGTCTGCGACAACTTCGCAGCAACAGCCGCGTTCTCATATGGGAGGGTGGCGAAGGACATCGGCCGGCCGCCGGGGGAGGAGGTCAGACTTGTGGCCAGCCGTCGCCAGCGCCATGTATGGGCTGAGGTCAGCACACCTGGAACTGCCCGCGCCATCGTGATGGATGCCTGGGCAGAAGGCCCCGCAGTGCTGGCGGAAGACAGCCGCTTCGCCGCCGACCTCAAGGGAAAATATGCCAATTCGTCCTTGCAGATCGCGAACGCAGCCGAGATCGGCGAGTGGTCAGACTCTGCATCGCAGTCGATGCAGGCGCTCGAAGATGTGAACGCCCGTGTGGAGCAGGCCAGGGAAAAAGTGATCAGAACGTCGGGGCCCACGTTCGCACGCTGGAGTCCCAAGCCAGTGCTTCGCGATACCTTTACGGCGCGCGCGCAAGGCCATTTGAAGCCACGGGATGCATGGGGGATGGTACCTGTCGAGGTGCAGGCCGCTGGCGTCGCGAGGCTGCTCGGCGTCGAGCGGGTCCGGGACCGGGCGGCGCAAGCTCAAGAAATCGTCGAAGCGGCGCGAACCTTGGGCAATACCGACAGCGGACCCTCGCGGCACGGATGAAGCAGGCTAAAACGGCAACAACTTGAACACGAACACCCGCTCGGCCAGCCACACTCCGGCCACCAGCGCAATGACCAGTGAACCGCCGGTGAATACCGCGCGACGATAAAAGCCGGTGCGACGCAGGCTGAACGCCAGCGGCAGGAACAACGCGACGATGGCCAATTGCCCGGCCTCGACGCCGAGGTTGAAGCCCACGAGCGCCAGCAGCAATGCCCCTTGCGGAAGGCCGAGGTCCTGCAGCACGCCGGCGAAGCCGAAGCCGTGAATCAGCCCGAAGCAGAACGCCACCAGCCAGCGCCGTCCCTGGAACACGGGAAAGACGTTGTTGAGTGCCGCCAGCACCACCGACAAGGCAATCGCGGACTCGACCCACCGAGAGGGCAGCGACACCACGCCCAGCGTGGCCAGCGACAGCGTGATCGAGTGGGCGACAGTGAACGAGGTGACGATCTTCACCACGTCGAGCAAGGGCTGGCGCAAGCGCTCGGCCGGCCGCCATGCGCCATTGCGCATCACCAGCGCCGCGGGCAGCAGCAGCGAGAGCAGGAAAAGAATGTGGTCGTAACCCACCCAGATATGCCAGACGCCTTCACGCAGGTAGTCGGTGAATTGCGACAATCGGCTCGTCCGTTGCAGATCGAACTGCTGCGAAGGCGCCTGCGGCCCGAGCACTGCCGTGCGGGTCGATTTCTGCGCTTTCAGATTGAGCAGGCCGCGATGCTGGGGATCGAGGTCGGCGAACAGCGTATATGTCACCGCAAGTCTCTGTGGCGCATGCGGGCAGGCGATGGACAGTAGCAGCACGGTATACGCACCGTCGGTGTGATCGTCGACCTGCTGCGAGCCTGGAGTGATGGTGCAAGTCTGGCCGTCGGCAAGAATGGCCAGCCGGGCGAGTGCATAGGCCGCAATGTCGGCATGTCGCGTCCGCAGTTCACCCCAGGTGACGGCACCGTCGCCGTTGGCATCGAGTCCGATCGCATAGTCCAGGTCGCGCAGCGCAATATCCCAGCGGCCAGTGATTCGACCCTGAACGCCCACATTCAGGGTGAGGTAGCTGTCGGACGGCTTGTGCGCCCGCGCCGGCAGCACCATGCAGGCGAGCATCAGAAGCGCAACCAGACGACGGATCAACGCAGCTCTCGGAGCCGCTGCGCGAGCGACTGCAACACCACGCTTTCGATGTTCGTCTGCGAGATCCACTTCAACACCGGTTCAGCCGCGTCCGGCCGACGGGCGGCCATGGAGGCCTCCAGCAGAATGCGTGCATCGGCCGGCTCGCGTTGCACGGCGTAATTCTCGAGCGCGAGGGCAAGCGCACGCTGAGGCTGGTTCTGCAGAGCGAGCGCGAAGCGGGCCTCCTCTTTCTGGTGAGTGGCGTCCCCCCGTCGTCGCGCCGCATCGAAGCGAGCTTCAAGATCGCGCCCATAGGCTGCGGCAGTGACCGCCTTCACGGCGTTGGCGGCCAGCGCGAGGCGAAGCAGCAGCACATCCGCGCGCGAGCGGTCTTTCAATAATTGGAGCACCTCGGGTGCCCGGCCCCGATCGAGCAAGAAGTCGGCATAGGCCGCGAGCAGGTAGAAATCGTCGATGCCGACCGCCAGAGCCTCACGGTAGGCGGCTTCGGCCTCGCGGTACATGCCCCGCCGCTCCTCGATCTCGCCCAGCCTCGTCAGGACCCACAAGCGCGCGGCCGGCGTGGCCTGCGGACTCGCTCGCAAGGCCTCGCGCATGGCAGTGGCCGCGGAGCCCGCCCTGCCCGTCACCGAATCGACATTGGCAATGCAGGCAGTGGCAAATAGCGAGGTGGTG
Source organism: Burkholderiaceae bacterium (assembly GCA_035719405.1). GTDB lineage: Bacteria > Pseudomonadota > Gammaproteobacteria > Burkholderiales > Burkholderiaceae_C > CAMLIZ01. Next base: position 1,177 of record DASTGE010000388.1, on the reverse strand, counting down.
AAGGGTGCAAGGTGCTCACAGTCCTGGCGGGCGGCTGAATAATCTGCCTGCACCATATGTACCGCGGCCAGCCAGGCCCAGGCTTCGGCATCGGCCGGATCCTCGCGCACGACGGAAGACAAATCATCGAGCGCGGCCGCGAATCGATGATTGAATTGCTGCAGGACCGCCCGCATCACGCGTACACGCTGCGGGGGGTGGGTCTCGTTCCACCAGGGGCCGAGCGCCGCCTGAGCATATCCGACGAAGCGTGGATCGCCCTCGGCGCCCACGAGATCGAAATAGCGCCGCGCCAACGCCACCGCGATGTCGGCGTCATCAGGATGCCGACGCAAAGCCTGGCGCAGCCGGTCGACCTCGGCCATGCGAGGATCGGCCGCCTTCACCGGCAAACGCTCGAGCACCTCGTCGTCAATCGACGGTACACGTGGCGCCGCGCGAGCGGCGCCGGTCCATGCCGACAGTGACAGACCGAGAGACAGTGCAAGAGGCAGTGCAAGAGGCAGTGCGAGAGGCAGTGCGAGAGGCAGTGCGAGAGGCAGCGCGGGACACAGCGACTGCCGCCGTTTCTGTCTCCGCACACCTCAAACGGCGAAGTCGGACAGTTGCTTGCCGCGTGCCAGGGCGTCGCGAAGCCAGTACGGACGCGGGCCACGGCCTCCCCAGGTATTGCCTTCGTCGTCGCGGTATTTGGCGCCAAAGGCGCCATTGGACTTCTTGCCTCCCGGCTGCGCCGCTTTACGGCCGCCCGCCTGTCTGGACGGTGCCGGCTCGCGTCCGAAGCCGAGGTCAGACGCGGTCAATCCATAAGCGTCGATGGCTTCCTTGATACGTTCCACGACACTGTCGGCTTCCTCGCGCCGACGCTGCTCGGCTTCCTGCTGCAGGCGAGCGATGTCCTGCATCAATTCGGTATAAGTTTTGGTGGTCTTGGCCATAATCGAGTCCTGAAACAACATTGATGGCAAAAGGGCTGCCAGCTGCAGCTCTGTCGGCTGCTTTGCTCCTCTTGCCGCCTTTCTTGCGCGGGAAGAGATATTGAACTTCCTGCGCAACGGGACGAACAATATCACGAAGTCGGGCCGATTTTATTGCCGACGTCGGAATTGGCAGATTTCCGTTGCCCGGATCGCATGCCGTGCATCATTCAACCCATTTGTCCGAATTGTCCGCCCCC
>DASTGE010000387.1:0-15666 GCA_035719405.1 Burkholderiaceae bacterium | reverse complement strand
GGACGAGGAGCGGGAGATCCAGCGCCTGACTGTCGCGGCCTATCAGGCGCTCGGCTGCCGCGGGTGGGGTCGCGCCGATCTGATGATCCGCGCCAGCGACCGCAAACCCTTCCTGCTCGAGATGAACACATCCCCCGGAATGACAGGGCATTCGCTCGTGCCCATGTCTGCGGGCGTCGCGGGCATGAGCTACGAGCAGCTCTGTCTGTACCTGATCGCGCACGCCGCGCTCGACACGCCGCCGAAGAAGGCCTGAAACGACATGGCTGCCGCCGCTTTCTCCGCTGCCGAACTGCCGGTCGACATCCGGTTGACCAACGCGATCGCCAATGTGCTGTTCGCGCTGTTCGGCATTGGGCTCGCGTTGGCGACATGTCAGTGGGCGATGCGGCTGCCGATGTTCTCGATCCGCGCCATTCAGGTCGACGGGGAACTCTCACGAAACAGCGTGAGCACCATCCGGGCCAATGCACTGCCGAGGCTATCAGGCAATTTCTTCACCATCGACCTGCAGACGGCGCGCGGCGCCTTCGAGTCCGTGCCGTGGGTGCGACAGGCCGTCGTGCAGCGCGTATGGCCGGACCGTTTGCGCGTTCACTTGCAGGAGCACCATGCGGCTGCGCTATGGCAGGACACCGACGGCAACGACCGTCTCGTCGACACGGAAGGCGAGGTGTTCGATGCCAACATCGGCGACGTCGAGGACGACGGCCTGCCCATGCTGTCGGGCCCCGATGGCTCGTCTTCGCGCGTCCTGACGATGTACCGGGCGCTCAAGCCCATGTTCGACGCCAGGCTCGACGCCTCACTCGACAACCTCAAGCTCTCCGGCCGCGGCTCCTGGCGTGCTGAACTCGACACCGGCGCGGTGATGGAGCTTGGTCGCGGTGAGGCGGGCGAGGTGCTTGATCGGGCCGACCGCTTTGCGCGCACGCTTCCCCAGGTGACCGGCCGCTTCCAGCACCCGTTGGCTTACGCGGACCTCCGACATCTCGACGGCTATGCAGTCAAGTTGCGCGGCGTGATGACCACACCCGACGCGCCGCAGCCGCAAACCAGACGGCAGCCGACGCGCCGTGCCGATGCGCAACGCTCCAAGGCGCGTCAACTCGCGCAGGCATCTGCCGCGAAGACACGGACGCATTGACAAGACGCACCGAGGGACCAAGAAAGACATCACGCAATGGCCAAGGAATACAAAGATCTCGTCGTCGGCCTGGACATCGGCACCGCGAAGGTGATGGCCGTCGTCGCCGAGGTGATGGCGGGGGGAGAACTGCGGGTGGCCGGCATCGGCACTGCGTCGTCGCACGGTCTCAAACGTGGGGTAGTGGTCAACATCGACGCGACGGTGCAGTCGATCCAGCAGGCGCTGAAAGAGGCCGAGATGATGGCCGACTGCAGGATCACGCGCGTCTACACCGGCATCACCGGCAGCCACATCCGCGGTCAGAACTCCACGGGCATGGTCATCGTGCGCGACAAGGAGGTGACGCCGGTGGATGTGGCGCGCGTGGTCGAGACGGCCAAGGCGATCAACATCCCCAACGACCAGAAACTGTTGCTGGTCGAGCCGCAGGAGTTCGTGATTGACGGCCACGAGGTGAAGGAGCCGATCGGCATGAGCGGCGGCCGGCTCGAGGTGAAGGTGCACATCGTGACCGGCGCGCAAAGCGCCGCCGAGAACATCATCAAGTGCGTGCGTCGCTGCGGGCTGGAGGTCGAGCAACTGGTGCTCAACCCCAGCGCCTCCAGTGCAGCCACGCTCACTGAGGACGAGAAGGATCTCGGCGTGGCGATGGTCGACATCGGCGCGGGGACGACCGACGTCGCCATCTTCACCGGCGGCGCGATCCGCCACACCGCCGTCATTCCGATCGCGGGCGATCTGATCACGAGCGACATCGCGATGGCGCTGCGCACGCCCACCAAGGACGCCGAGGAGATCAAGGTCGAGTACGGCGTGGCCAAGCAGCTGCTGGCCGATCCGAACGAGCAGCTCGAGGTGCCGGGCCTGGGCGACCGCGCGCCGCGCATGTTGAGCCGCCAGGCGCTGGCCGGCGTGATCGAGCCGCGCATCGAGGAGATCTTCTCGCTCGTGCACCAGGTCATTAGAGAGTCAGGCTACGAGGAGCTGCTGTCGTCGGGCGTCGTGCTCGCCGGCGGCTCGGCGGTGATGCCCGGCATGGTCGAACTGGGTGAAGACATTTTCCTGAAGCCGGTGCGCAAAGGCGCGCCGACCTATCACGGGGCGCTGCACGACATGGTCGCCAGTCCACGTGCGGCGACTGTGATGGGTCTTCTTGAAGAGGCAAGGTTGGCTCGCGCGCGAGGGGCGCGGGCGGCGCAGCAGGCGGGGTCGGTCAAGACCCTGCTGGGCCGCGCGAAGGACTGGTTCCTTGGAAATTTCTGAAGTGATGAACGGGCCCGTATTGAAGGCTCGGAGTACGAGGCAAGCGACGTAACGGCAACTGCACACATGATGAAGGAGAGGTGCAACATGGCTATCGAGATGATCGAAGAGTTCGATCGGGGCACGCAGATCAAGGTGATCGGTGTCGGAGGCGGCGGCGGCAATGCTGTCGAGCACATGATCAGGCAGGGCGTTCAAGGCGTGGAGTTCATCTCCGCCAACACCGACTCGCAGGCGCTGGCCCGGTCCAGCGCAAGCCAGATCATCCAGCTCGGTCACACCGGGTTGGGTGCGGGCGCCAAGCCCGAGGCGGGTCGGGCCGCGGCCGAGGAGGCCGTCGACCGCATCAGGCAGACGATCGAGGGTGCGCATATGCTGTTCATCACGGGCGGCATGGGCGGTGGCACCGGCACGGGCGCAGCACCGGTGATTGCGCGCGTCGCCAAGGAGATGGGGATCCTCACCGTCGGTGTGGTCACCAAGCCTTTCGAGTTCGAGGGCCGTCGGCGCATGAAGATGGCCGATGAAGGCGTGAACGAACTGGAGGCCAACGTCGATTCGCTGATCGTCGTTCTCAACGAGAAGCTGCTCGAGGTGATGGGCGACGACGTGACGCAGGAGGAGGCTTTCGCGCACGCCAACGACGTGCTGAAGAACGCGGTGGGCGGCATCAGCGACATCATCCACATCCCCGGCCTCGTGAACGTCGACTTCGAGGACGTGAAGACGGTGATGAGCGAGCCGGGCAAGGCGATGATGGGCACCGCCCAGGCCGGCGGCCCCGACCGCGCGCACAAGGCTGCGGAAGCCGCGGTGGCCTGTCCGCTGCTGGAAGGCATCGACCTTTCCGGTGCACGGGGCGTGCTGGTGCTGATCGCTGCGAGCAGGGCGACCTTCAAGCTGAGCGAGTCGCGCAACGCGATGAACACCATCCGCCGCTACGCGGCTGACGACGCACATGTCATCTACGGCACCGCCTACGACGAAAGCCTGGGCGATCAATTGCGTGTCACCGTCATTGCGACCGGCCTGTCGCCCGCCAAGCGCCAGCAGGCGCCGCTGTCTGTCGTGCAGCCTGCGGCGAACCTGCGCACCGGCACAGACAACCTGCCGATCCTGAACCAGGCGGTGCTGCCGAGTGCGCCGGCGCAGCACGACTACAGCCAGTTGAGCACGCCAAGCGTGTGGCGCAACGGTCGCACGCAGGCGGCGGCGAAGGTCGATGCGCTCGCGAGCAATGGGATGGACGAGATCGAGATTCCGGCGTTTCTGAGGAAGCAGGCGGATTGACTATCCGCCTGTCGCGTCCTCCACAAGGCCCTTTGGGGGACGCGCCTCTGAATTTACTCCGCCGACCGATCCATCACTTGTGTTTCAACCCGTTGGCGACGTGCGGATCGGTCGACCTGACGGGTTGCTTCAACTCCGCCTTGAGGTCCAGGAGCATCGCGTCGAGCGCGGGCCATCCGCGCTTGAACGCGTTGTAGTCGTGCGTATTTGTCCACATGCCCATGACCTTGCGGGCATGATGGGTCCGTACGTTGTCGAGGACGGCAGCGCGCTCTTGCGCCGTCATCATCGGAACCATCGCCTTGAGCAAGGTGATGGAATGTGCGAGTTGGCGTGCCTGCGATTCCGAGATTGACCCGTGGAATGCGCTGATCCTCCCCGGCGCACCCCGCTTGGGTATCGTCCAGGTGTCCTGCGGCATCAGGACTGAATTGCGGTGGTTTGCGTGAACCAGACGCGCGAGCTTGAAGTAGGCTCTTGCGACGCCCTCGCCCCTCGGGCTCAATCCCATTGGTTTGGGCCGGCTCGTGCCCGCTGAAGTGACCCAGTCGGTCTCGGTTCTTCCGCGCACGCCGCCGCGACTCGAAGTAAGACCCTTGAGCGCCGGCTGGCAATCCAGCAGCGTCTGCTCAATCTGGCGATCTCCATGCCAGACATGCGCGGCCGCCAGTGTCGCGAACTCCTTTAGCGCTTCGGTGTCCTGCCGCTCGAATATCTGCCCGAACGCGGGCAAGCCCTTTTCATCGCGGGTCATCAGAAGTCGGCTTCTCTCCTGATTTGTGTCGGGCACTGCGCTCAACAATTCGCCCCATGCCTTGATCGCGCCGGGGTGGGTGTTCGCATAAATGCCTGCTGCGATCAGGAACCCTGGAGACGATCGAGCGTCGAGAGGCGTTTGCGGCGGGGCCAGAAACGAACACATGGCGCGAGAGTCGGGCAGCAATTGCACGACGTCCGCCCATGCCGTGATCGCATCCGGTGATCCTCTCGATACCGTCTCGCACATCGCCTGGTCCGCGCCGTTGCGCCGAAGCCATTGGAGGCGTGCATGCGCCGGGATCTTCTTCAGTTGGTCCTGCGCGAAGCTCCGAATCGCCGCCGCGTCGTTACTGCGCGCCGCATCCAGTATGGGCGGCACGTCGCGAGGCTCTTGCCCGGGCGTTGTTTGGAGCGCCCGCGTCGACTTGCGCATCCTCAGAAGATCCGCGGGGTTGGAGAGATTGGGCATGCTCGAAACATGCTTCGCCAGCGGCTGAGCGATCTTCTGATCGATCACCTTCTTGGCCTCCGCCTGAAGGTCGGGCATGTGTGACGCGCAAAGGTCGGCCACGAGAGCCTGCAGATGCGCGGACACCATTTCCGCGACCGGCTTCTCATTGCCCATCAGGAGAGCAACAACAGCGGGCTGGGGTTCAATTGAAGCCCTGTTCCGCTTGACCCGGTCTTCAGGGTGCTGTTTCACCTCATCATGGGCAACGGAGCTTCCCATGACATTGCCATTGTCGAGTGCTCTCGTCTTCTTCTGTGCCTGCTGCAAATCTGCTTTGAGAGCGGCAATAGGGACACGTGGCCTGGCCGAGGCGGATGTCGCCCTGGCTGCCCGCGACGTAATCTTCGATGCACTCTCGCCGCCGGGGTTGCACGACGGCTGCTGCACGGCTCCGGTCTCCGCGTCACCCGAGCGGCCGTCCTCTGGAGGTGAAATGGCGGAACGCGGGCGCCATGAGAAATGTCCCAGTTTCACGGCCTCTCACCATTTGCGACGTGCATCATCTCTTCGGGTCCTGTCCTAAGACGACATGCTGCGATCAAGAAGGATCGCATATTTTCTTGGCTGGCGTATGCAATTGCGCGAAGTCGTCGTCCCGCAGGCGAACGAGGTTCACGGCACAAATTGGGGATGAATTGGTTTGCCAATGAGATGGCAGGGCCGACAAGCCATTGCAGGATGCATTGGCGATTAGGTCGCAGCTGCTGGCCATCCGGGGTCGGTGGCAGAAGGGCCATTGCGGCACCGGACTCCAACCGATCGCGGACAATCTGCACCATGCTCCAGCAACGTACCCTGAAGTCGCTGACGCGAGCCGTCGGCGTTGGCCTGCACAGTGGCCAGAAGGTTGAACTCACACTGCGCCCCGCAGCTCCGGACACCGGCATCGTGTTTCGCCGCGTCGATCTTCCGACTCCGGTCGACATTCCCGCGCGTGCCGACGCGGTGTCCGACACTCGCATGGCCTCCACCGTCTCGGCGGGAGGCGAGCCGGGGGCTCCGAAGGTGCAGACGACCGAGCACCTGCTGTCGGCCTGCGCCGGCCTGGGTCTGGACAATCTCTACATCGACATCACGGCAGACGAGGTGCCCATCCTCGATGGCTCTGCCGCGGCCTTCGTGTTCCTGTTGCAAAGCGCCGGCATCGAGCTGCAGAACGCGCCGAGGCGCTTTATTCGGATACTGAAGACAGTGGAGGTGCGTGAAGGCGAGGGCAAGACCTTGAAGTGGGCCCGGTTGGAGCCCTACCACGGCTTCAAGCTCACCTTCGAGATCGACTTCGGACATCCGGCGGTCGACTCCACTGGGCAGCGCGTCGTGTTCGACATGGGATCGGGACGCTACAAAGGCGACATCGCCCGTGCCCGCACGTTCGGCTTCACCAAGGATGTGGAGCTGATGCGCTCGCGTGGTCTCACCCTTGGCGGCAGCATGGACAACGCGGTGGTCGTTGATGACTACCGTGTGCTGAACGCCGAAGGCCTGCGCTACGACGACGAGTTCGTGAAGCACAAGATCCTCGACGCGATCGGGGACCTGTACCTCGCCGGCAAGCCGATGCTCGCGCATTACCTGGCATTCCGCAGCGGACACGCGCTGAACAACCGGCTCCTGCGCAACCTGCTCGCTGATCCGGAGGCTTACGAGATCGTCGCCTTCGAGGACGAATCGCAGGCGCCGCAGGGCTTTGCCGAGTTGGCGCCGGCCTGGTAAGCGCCCTTCGCATGCTGATCTTCCGCCTCGTGTTCGGCCTGCTCCTGGTCGCAGCGTTGCTGTGCTTCGCGATGTACATCGGTACGCGCGAGCTTGCCTGGCGTCGGCGCGGCATAGTGCTTGTGAAATGGACGCTGATTGCCGGCTTCGGTTTCTTTGCGGTGATCCTTCTCGAGCGGTTGGCGATGCTGCTGTAGCGCGGACTACGCATCGTTGCCATCGTTTCGTTCCCGGTTGAGCATCGGCGATGCAAGTCCCGCTGCCTTCGATTGCCACCGACGCGCATTCTCATCGGGGCGCCCGGCGTCGAACCGCGGCGTGGTGAATTCTAGATGCGCCTCTTTGCGGAAGAAGATCACGCTCCAAAGCAAGGTCATAACCAAGTCATGATTTGATCATGACTTTGTGTTCGATCGTAATGAGAATCAACGAATTGAGATGGTTGATGGCAGTTGAGCTATCGCCTTTGTATTCTGATTTTTCTCAAGAAGGAACGGAGTGATGGAATTCACGCGGCTAAGTATTTTTGGGGTGGTGTTGGCGGTTTCCCTCGCGGCGTGTGGCGGAGGAGAGGAGGACTCTCTCAATAGTGGCACCAAGGATCTTCCGGGGAGCACGAGCAGCGGAGGCAGCACCAGTCCAACCTCGGGCTCAACGTCTGGAACGGGAAGTTCGACCTCTACCGACACCACCGCATCCGCGGGCAACTCGAGCACTGGAGGCGGCAGCGATTCAAGCTCGACCGCCAGCTCCGGTACGGGAGGTTCGACCACTGGTGACACCAGCGGCACAACCTCGGGCACGAGCAGTGGAGGTGGCGGCAATTCAAGTTCGAGCACTGGTTCCTCGACCGGGGGGTCAACCGTGACCGACACGAGCAACACCACCTCAGGCACGAGCACTGGGGGCGGCACCGGTTCAAGTTCAAGCGTCGACTCCGGCACGGGAGGTTCGACCGATACGGGCCAAGCGGTCGCGACGGGTACCACTCCCCCTAGTGGTGGAAGCAGTGGATGTGGCGCAGCACAAGGCATGACGACAGGCGATTATTGGCTCACTGTCGACGGCGTGCCCAGAGAGTACCTGGTCAAGGTTCCCGCCAGCTACGATCCGAACAAGCGCTACAAGCTGATTTTTGCATTCCATCCCCGCTGGGGAGGTGCATGGGACATTGCCATCGGCGGGTTCTACGGCATGGAGCAGCAATACGGCGAGGACGCCATCTATGTTGCACCCCAAGGTCTTGTAGACAGCGACCCTGGGCTTGAGGACGCTACAGGGTGGAAGAACACCAGTGACCGTGATATCCACTTCGTCAGGGGCATGGTCGACAACATAAAACAAAATCTGTGTGTCGACAATCAGCGCGTGTACGCCATGGGCTTCAGCTATGGCGGAATGATGTCGAATGCGATCGGCTGCGGAATGGCAGACGTCTTCCGAGGAATCTCTGCCGCGGCTGGAGCGTTGAAGAGCGGATGTGCGGACTCTTCAAACGAAGTTGCTGCGATCATGTTCCATTCAACGGATGACTATTTCGTCACCTACCCTGAGGGTGAACAGGCGCGCGACATCTTCCTTGCGAGAAACCATTGCTCTCCGAATAGCATTACGGTCGGACAGCATAATTGCCAGCTGTACCTGGGTTGCGATGGGAACAAGGCTGTGGCGTGGTGTCCACGCGACGAAGGCGGTCACTCGGCACCGCCCTATTTCGCAGAGGAAACGAAAGTCATGTGGGACTATAACTAAGGCAACGCATATATGGCGCCTCCTGGGTAGCAAGTGACTGTTGCGGGTAATGAAGCGGGCAAAGGCGTCCTTGAAAGATCGTTGGCGAGCCTACGCTCGCCACGATCGCCGTTGCCGCCATCAGCCTCCATCAGCCCCACGCCCGGCATCTTTGCCATTGCTTTGCAGGCCCGCGTATCGGAGACTACCGGTTCGCAAACCAGGTCAGTCAGATATGCATCAGCGTTGTCTACCTCGGGTCGCATGCCTGCGCGCCAGTGCTTCCAGCGTGAAGTGCATCGCCATGGCGCCCGCCAGCGGGAGCAGGTAGAAGGCCGCACGGTAGGCGAGCAGTGCGGCAATGAGAGCGCCTTCGGGCACGGTGTCGCCCAGCGTCGCGACGAACACCGCCTCGACCACGCCCAGCCCGCCAGGAACTCGCACGATCGTTCCCGCCACTGCCGCGCACATCAATGTGCCCAGCGCCGTCGGATAGTCGGGACCGGGGGGCATCAGCGCGTAGATCACCCCGCCCGTCACCATCCAATGCAGCATCGACAGCGTCAGCTGACGCCACGCAATGTCACCGGTGGGAAGCACGAATTGGTGGCCGCGCACTTCGATTGAGCGTTTGCGTGCTGTGAAGCATGCGACAAGGTAAAGCACCGCGATTGCGAGCAACGCAATGCCCATCAACTGCAACAGTTCGCCCGGGATGCCGAGTTCCGGCGGCGGCTCAAACGAGCGCGTGGCCAGCAACACCCCGGCCAGCACGAGGTACCCGCTCCAGTTGGTCGCGACGCTGAAGCCGAAGATGCGGCCGATCTGCAGTGCGTCGAGGCCAAGTTTCGAATACAGGCGCCATCGAAAGCCGATGCCGCCGATGAGCGAGCCGAGGTTGAGGTTCACCGCATACACGACGAGGCCGACACCCAGTACGTTCAGTGGCCGCACCTTGTGCCCGACATAGCGCCGGGCGAGCAGGTCGTAGCTCGCGAACAGCATATGGGCTGTGGTCGCGAGGGCGAGCGCCAGCGCGAGCGTCGAGAGTGGATAAGCGAGCAGGGCCAGCCATACTGCATGCCAGTCGACCTTGCGCGCGCGTTCGAACACCAGCCAGCAGACAGTGGCGAGGAACACCAGTGCAACGACATGCCCGAAGCGCTTCGCAAGCGCTGCGAGTGCGGGCTGGCCCGCTCGTCGGGAGTTATGGGACAGCACCTGCCCGCGCATCGCGGTCTCCTTCCAGGGGCGCCCCCTGCCTCGGACATGTCAGCGCATCGAGGGCCTGCTGCGCTTCGATCTGCGCATCGGTCGGAGGGACATTCTCGCTGTCCACCGGGCCAGCGATCTGCGCCCCTGCCTCGACCGCGGTCGAGGGCCTGAGTGGCGCCAGCCGGGGCCGGTGTTCCGGCAGTCGTCCGGCCCACACGGGGAAGCGGCGCGTCAGGTGGTAGGCGATTGTCGTGAGCAGCGCCTGGAGCAGGCCGGCCCGGTCGCTCGCCTGCCGCTGGATCGCGCTGCAGTCGTTGGCCATCAGTTCCTCGAGGTTGGTTTTCAGCGCCTCGATGAAGCTGCGATCGCGCGTCATGAGATTGGCCTCGAGATTGAGCGACAGGCTCAGGGGATCGAGATTGCTCGACCCGATGGTGGCCCAGCGGTCGTCGACCAGCGCCACCTTGCCGTGCAGCGGCCGTTTGCAGTATTCGTGGATCTCCACTCCCGCGGCGAGCAGTTCGCCGTGAAGCGTCTGGGCCGCGACCTTCACGATGCGCATGTCGGGCTGTCCTTGAAGGATGAGTCGCACCCGCACGCCGCGTCGTGCTGCCTGCAGCAGCGTCTTCAGCAGCCGGTAGCCCGGGAAGAAGTAGGCGTTGGCGATGATGACCTCGTGCCGGGCCACGCGAATGGCGGCGCGGTACTGGCGCTCGATGTCATCCCGATGGCGGGAGTTGTCGCGCGTGACGAACATGATTTCAGCATCGCCGGTCGGCGCGGGCGTCGGGAAGACGTGCCGCACCGCGGGTGACCGGATCTGCGCAACCACGAAGTCATGGATCTGGGCGACCACCGGGCCGGTGACGCGCGAGGCGTAGTCCTGCTTGGCCTCCGGGCCGTAGTCCGCGAGATGATCGGCGCTGAAGTTGATGCCCCCGACGAACGCCACCTCGCCGTCGACAACGACGATTTTGCGGTGCATGCGCCGGAAGAGGTTGGTGCGCAGCAGTCCGAAAAGGCGCGGCCGCGGGTCGAACGAACGTAAGCGGACGCCGGCGTCGTGGAGCGACGCGAGGAAGTCGTCGGACAGGTCGGGTGAGCCGAAGCCATCGACCAGCATCTCGACCGACACGCCCCGCCGGGCGGCTTCCAGCAGCACCTGGTGCAACTGCAACCCGACCTTGTCCTCGAACAGGATGAAGGTTTCGATGATGACTTCTTGGCGCGCCTGCCGGATGGCATCGAAGACGGCAGGGTAGTACTGCTCGCCGTTTTCCAGCAGCTCGATGCGGTCGCCCGGCACCCATGCCCGCTGTGGACGCGGCCGCAGAAGCCTGGGCTTGAAACGGCGTTCACTCATATCCGTATCTCCGCGGCCAACGGCGCATGGTCCGAAAGATGCGACCACGGCCTTCGCGGCAGCGCCAGTGCAGACGTCGTTTCTGCATTGCGCGCATAGATGCGATCGAGCCGGAGCAGCGGAAAACGCGCGGGGAACGTGCGTGCCGGGATGCCGTGCTCGGCGACGAAGACCTCGTGCAGGTTCAGACAGTGGGTGATGTGGTGGTGCCCGGCCAGGCGCCAGTCGTTGAAATCGCCCGCGACCACCAGCGGCGCATCGGCCGGGACGGTCTGCCGCACCAGCTCGCACAGTTGTTGGAGCTGCTGCCGCCGATGCGATTCGCGCAGCCCGAGGTGCACGCAGATGGCATGCACGGCCGGCGCTCCGGCGGGCGGCTCCAGCACGCAATGCAGCAGGCCGCGCGATTCGTCGCCGGGCTGCGAGGCATCGTGGTTCTCATACTCGCGGATGGGAAAGCGCGACAGGAGTGCATTGCCGTGATGCCCGTGTGGGTAGACGGCGTTACGGCCGTAGGCCATGTCGCTCCACATCGTGTCCGCCAGGTATTCGTAGTGCGGCGCATCCGGCCAGTCGGCGTGCTTTTCGGCATGGCCCGCGTGCTCCCCGAGCACTTCCTGCAGGAACACGACGTCCGCTTCAACGGCACGGACCGCCTCACGCAGCTCCTTCAGGATAAAGCGCCGATTGAAGGCACCGAAGCCTTTATGGGTGTTGACAGTGAGGACGCGGAAATGAAGGCGCGACATGCTTCGACTGTGCCCGCACGAGCACCTCTTCGCTGTCCCCCTGCGTAGCTTCGTTGCGTGAGAAAAGGCCTACACGCGCCGCCTCTCGCCCACGGCGCGCAGCTGCGGCTGCTCAACCTCGTCACCTCGCAGGGCGGCAAGGAAATTGCGGAGCCACCAGCGTACATCGTGGCGCTCGATGTGGTCGAGCAGCGCGCGGTGCCGTTCGATACGCTCTGCGACGGGCATACGCAATGCCCGTTCGATCGCGTCTGCGGTGGCGGGGATGTCGTAGGGGTTGACCAGCAAGGCTTCGTGCAACTGCTCCGCCGCACCGGCGAAACGCGACAACACAAGCACCCCGGGATTGTCCGGGTCCTGTGCCACCACGTACTCCTTGGCCACCAGATTCATGCCGTCGCGCAAGGGGGTGACCAGACCGACACGACTGGCCCGATACAGCCCGGGTAGCCGCCGGCGCGACATCGTACGGTGCAGGTAACGCACCGGCATCCAGTCGAGCTCGCCGTACTCGCCGTTGATCGATCCGCACAACAGCTCGAGCTGCGTCCGGATCTGCGAGTAGGCATCGACCGCCTGCCGCGACGGCGATGCGATCTGGATCAGCGTGGCGCTCGATCGCTGCTCCGGGAATCGGCGCAGTAATTCGTGGAAAGCCTGCATCCGTTGCGGCAGGCCTTTTGAATAGTCGAGGCGGTCGACCCCCACGAGCAGCCTTCGCTTGGCGTACTCGTTGCACATGTTCCGCCATGTGTCCATGGCTTCATCGGCCGCGCAAAGCGCACGGAACTCGCCGATATCGATGCCGACGGGAAACGCGTCGGCATGCAGCGTCCGGCCGAATGCATGGAAGCGCCGGTGCGGGAGGGCTTGTGCCTTGGCCTCGGTGCGGACGAAGCGCGCGAAGTGAGCGGAGTCGGCTTCGCTTTGCATCCCCACCACGTCATAGGCAAACAGCGAATGCAGCAGCCAGTCGTGCGCGGGCAGGGCAGCGAGGATCAGCGGCGGGGGCATCGGGATGTGCAGGAAGAAGCCGATGCGTTGCTTGCAGCCGAACGAGCGCAGCTCTGCTGCAAGCGGTATCAAGTGATAGTCGTGGACCCAGATCAGGTCATCGTCGCGCAGCAGCGGCAATAGCGCCTGAGCGAAGCGGCGGTTGACGTGCAGGTAGCCCTGCAGGAAGTCGGTGCGGAAGTCGGCCAGGTCGAGCCGGTAGTGGAACACCGGCCACAGCACGCTGTTCGAATAGCCGAGGTAGAAGTTGTCGTGGTCGGTTTTGGTGAGGTCGACCGTGGCCAGCGTCACGCGGCCCGAGGTGCGCAGCTGTGGCTTGACCAGCGTTTCATGCGGAGTCTCGTCGCCGACGATTCGACCACTCCATCCGAACCAGAGGCCGCCGGTCTGCTCGAGCGCCGGGCCGAGGGCCACGGCAAGTCCGCCGGCCGCCGTCTTGCGCGGATCCGCCGTGCGGTTGGAGACGATTACGAGGCGAGGCATCTCAGATCACCGTTTCCCACCGGGCGGACAGCCTCGTTGCGCCATTGATCAGCCCCACCATCGAGTACGTCTGGGGGTAGTTGCCCCACATCTCGCCGGTGACTGGATGCATGTCCTCGGACAGCAGGCCGACGTGGTTGCGCGCGGCCAGCATGGCCTCGAAGATGGTTCGGGCTTCATCTTTGCGCCCGATGCGCGCCAGCGCATCGATACGCCAGAAGGTGCAGATGTTGAAGCTGGTTTCCGGCTTGCCGAAGTCGTCGGCGGCCTCGTAGCGTCGCATGAAGGCGCCGTCGACCAGCGTCCGCTCCATCGCCTCCACCGTGGAAACGAATCGTGGGTCGCGCGGGTCGATGAAGTTGACCTCGGCCATCAGCAGGACACCGGCATCCAGTTCGTTGCCGCCGAAGCTCTCGGCGAAGGCCTTGCGCTTCTCGCTCCACGCCTCACGAAGAATGCGATCGCGAATGTGCGTGGCCCGTTCCGACCAGAAGGTGCAACGTTCGGGCAGATGGAGCCCTGAGGCGATCTTGGCAAGCCGGTCGCAAGCGGCCCAGCACATCAGCGCCGAGCTGGTGTGGATGCGGGCCCGTGTGCGCAGCTCCCACATGCCCGCGTCGGGCTTGTCGTGCACGTTCCATGCAAGATGGCCGACCTGCTCCAGCGTTCGGAACTCCTTCTCCCCTGCACGCCGGAACAGTCGTGTGTCATGGAAAGCCTGCGACGCCCCGAGCACGATGTTGCCGTAGACGTCGTGCTGGAAGTGTTCGTAGGCCTGGTTGCCCACGCGCACCGGCCCGTCGCCGCGGTAGCCCGGAAGGTGTTCGAGCACCTGCTCGGTCAGCACAGTTTCGAGGCCGATCCCGTAAAGCGGCTGCACATGGCGCAGGTTGTCGCTGTCGATCACGTTGGCGATCCAGCGCAGGTAGTCTTCCATTGTCGCCACTTCGGAAATGCTGTTGAGCGCGCGCACCACGAAGAAGGCGTCGCGCAGCCAGCAGTAGCGGTAGTCCCAGGTTCGCCCGCTGCCCGGCGCCTCCGGAATGCTCGTGGTCATGGCGGCAATGATCGCGCCGGTGTCCTCGAACAGCGACATCTTCAGCGTGATCGCGGCGCGAATGACGACGTCCTGCCATTCCAGCGGCACGCTCAGCGCGCGGGACCAGCGGCGCCAGTAGCGGCTGGTCTCGCTGTGCATTTCCTGCGCAGCGACCCGCACGGAGCTGTCCAGTGTCTCGTCGGGCCCGAGGATGAAGTCCATCGGTGAGTCCAGCAGGAACGGTGATTCCGAGACGATATAGGTGAGCGGCGCGTCAGTCGTGAGCCTGAGTGTCATCGACGGTCCGACGAACCTCAGGTGGTGGCTGCCACGGGTGACCGTCGGCGCGACCCGGCCCCATTCAAAGCGCGGCCTCAGGCGCATCACGATGCGCGGCTGTCCTGCAAGGGGCTTGACCCGCCGCACGATCTGCACCGGCCTGAAGGTGCGATCGCGCGCGAAGAATCGCGGTGCGAAGTCGGTGACCTGCAGCGCATTGCCTCGATCGTCGTACATCGTGGTCACGAGCACGGCCGTGTTGGGCTCGTACTGTTGCTCGCTTCTCACCAGCCCTTCCATGTCGATGCGCCAGATCGCACCGTTGTCGCTCGGGTCGAGCAGTGCATTGAACACCGGGTCGGCATCGAAGCGCGGCATGCACGACCAGACGATGCCGGCGCGGCGGTCGATCAGCGCGGAGAAGCTGCAGTTGCCGATGACACCGAGATCCAGCGAGGGTTTCGTCGGCGACGGGCGAGCGTCAGGCGAGAGGGGAATCATGCAGGCGGTCCTTTTGCTTGTTGTCGTCGGAAGGATCGTTCTCGGGGCCGTTCATCGGGGCGGCGCCCTCGGCGAGCCAGCGGCGCACGCCCTCGGCACTGTCGATGCGATGGTGGGCGATGCTATCTCCCGGGCCGACTTTCACGGCAATGCCGCCGAGCCGCTGCACCACTTCGAAGCCAGCCTCGTCAGTCACATCATCGCCCACGAACACTGGGCGCCGGCCGGCGAATGGCGGTTCGGCCAGAAAGGCCTGGATCGCCGCGCCCTTGCTCACACCCTTGGGCATCACCTCCAGCACCATCTTGCCCTGAAGGAGCCGCAACGATGGTGCGTTGCCGAGTGCCTCGGCCATTGTCGAGCGGCACATGGCCTCGCAGTGGGGCGCAAGTCGATAGTGCAGAGCGACCGACACCCCTTTGCGCTCGACGATCAGCCCGGGGTGGGCGGCCGCCAGCGCTTCTGCGCGTTCGGCAACCCGCTCGAGTTCGGCCGCCGGCATCAGCGCCTGGAGCCCGCGCATGGTACGCCTCTGCGCGCCATGCACTCCCGCTGCGGGGAGCACCAGGGGCGAAAGCCAGCGGTCGATCTCGGCGATGGGTCTGC
>DASTGE010000386.1:0-12258 GCA_035719405.1 Burkholderiaceae bacterium | reverse complement strand
GACTGGCTGCCGCCGATGCCGATACCCGTGGAGCGGCTGGACGAATTGCCCGAATCGCGGATCGATTGCTGCTGCCCCTGCTGCTGCTGCTGTTGCTGGGCCTGCGACTGTTCGTTGCGATTGGTGTTGTTGTTGTGATTGCGATTGCGGTTGCTGTTGTCGTTGCGATTGCGGTTGTTGTTGGTGTTGGTGTTGGTGTTGGTGTTTGTATTGGTGTTGGTGCTGCGGTTGTTGTTGGCGATGTCATTGCGGTTCGCATTGACGTTGGCGATATTGATGTCGCCGCCCGGGGGGCGTGTGGCCGTGGCATGTGACTGGGGGGCGGCCAGGGCGGCCAGCACGCAGAAGGCGACGGAAAGGCAAAGCTTCATTCGGTTCTCCAATGGGTCGACGGATGCCGCAAGCTTTGCCGATATGTCGCGCCCAGGGCGCAGCCGTCCCGAACTCCGGCGTGCTCACGCGAAACCCTCCCCGCGACCCGAGGGGAGGTATCAGCGCAGCGGTGTGCGAAGGCACGCCAAGCACTCAGCGGCGCGGAAGAAGGCCGCTTGCGTGACTCCGGCTTATGCATCCTGTGCCTGTAAGGAACGTGCGCGAAACAAGCTCCCGATTTTCGTGAGCGGCCAGCCGTAGCGGCTTGCAATTGAAACCGCGTCAACTCGCAATCAGCGCCAATTGATTGCGACTGGTCGCAAGGGAGCGGGCTCACGCTCGTTGCGACCGAGCTTGCAATTCGACGGCCTAAAGCTGCCTAAAGCTCGCGTTTAATCCGCTCCAGCTCACATTGCTTGCGACCTTGCGACCAGCGCGGATCCGCACGAAAGTCTTCCGTCGCCCGTCTGACGGTCAACCCGCAAGCCGCAGGATGCGCTCGGCAAGGCGTCCAGACGACTCGTTCACGTACTCCAATACCTTGGGTTCCGCACCTTCCGCGGGCAAGGCGCTTTTGAAGCCGTCCAGCTCGGACAGCCAATGCCGATGCAGCCGCCCCAGCTCGTTGACCTGAGGCAGGAACACTTCCAACCGGCCCAAATCGTTGGCACGCGCGAGCTCATCGCGCACGATAGCTATGTAGGCGCCCTCAGATCACACCCAGGTCAGTTCCAGCAGAGCCGAGGCGCACCTGAGCAGTTCCTGCTGCTCGATCGGCTTGGTCAGGAAGGCGTTGGCGCCGGCTCGGAGTGTCTCGTCATGCACCTCCGGTGAGGCACTGGCAGACACAACCACGATCGGCACGTCGCTCAAGGCCTGTGAGCGGCGCAATTGCCGGATGACGTCAATTCCATCGGCGTCCGGCATGACGACATCGAGCAGCACAAGATCCGGTCGCACCGCGAGCGCGCGGGCCACACCCTCGCGCCCACCCGCGGCCTCATGCATCTGGAACCCGAGAGGCCCGAGCATCGAGACGAGCACGGCCCGGTTGTCGGGAAGGTCGTCGACCACCAGCACCTTCTTCGCCGGTCCTCGATAGCCGTTGATCGGCGTCGGCGACGAGGAGGGCCGCTCCGTGGCCTCCCGCACCGGCCCCACTTCGATCGCAAAACGGAAGCGGCTGCCTTCCTTGCCACTCTGGACTTCGATGTCGCTTCCCATCAAGCGCACGAACTGACGGCTGATCGAAAGGCCGAGCCCGGTGCCGCTGCTTCGGCTGGCCGCATCCCCTACCTGCTCGAAAGGGCGGAACAGCCGCTCGAGCTGATGCTCGCTCATGCCGACACCCGTATCGGCGATCTCGAAGGTCAGCAGCGATGGCCGATCGAAGCGCACGGAAAGCGTTACGTGCCCCATGAGCGTGAACTTCACGGCGTTGTCCAGCAGGTTCAGCAGCACCTGCCGCAGACGCCGGCCGTCGACGCGCACGACCGCGGGAAGATCCTCTTGAAAATCACATACGAATTCGGTGTCCGTCTTCTCGACCGCCTTCACGCGGATGACACCCGCCACAACGTCCAGGAAGGGCGCCAGCTCGACATCGGTGGGAACCAGATCGAACTTGCCCGCCTCGATCTTGGCCGAGTCGAGAATGTCGTTGATCAGTGCCAGCAGATGCTCCCCGCAAGACCGGATGGCTTGAACCTGCGACTGCTGCTTGCCGGTCAGCGTCTTGTCGAACTGCAGGACCTGCGCGAACCCGAGGATGCCGTTGAGCGGCGTGCGAAGGTCGTGACTCATGTTGGCCAGGAAGACGCTCTTGGCGCGATTGGCCACCTCGGCCCGCTCCTTGGCCGCGATCAGCTCCACACTGCGTTGCTGCAGCTCGCTATTGGCACGCCGCAGCGCCTCGTCGGCCTGACTGCGGCTGATCGCGTAGCGGATGGAGCGGGCCAGCAGGGAGGAGTCCACCTGACCCTTCACGAGGTAATCCTGGGCGCCGGCCTGCAGCGCCTGCATGGCCACGTCCTCGTCGGTCAGGCCACTCAGCACGACCAGCGTGGGCACGCGGTGCCCGCTGGCAAACAGCCTGAACAAGGTCTCGAGGCCGCTGCTGCCGGGCAGGCCCAGGTCAAGCAGCACGACATCGACGTCGCCGCGCACGAGCCGGGCGATGCCTGACTCCAGAGTTTCCACATGCTCGAAGCTGAAGCTCAACGCCCTCGCCTCGGCCAGCATGATGCCGATCAAGCGCGCATCGGCGTGGTTGTCCTCTATGAGAAGAACATTGATCATCGTTCGTGAGGCGGCAGCATGACGACGCCGAACCAGAACTGCTCGATCATCTTCACGATGCTTTGGAACTGGTCGAAATCCACGGGCTTGGTCACGTAACAGTTCGCGTTCAGCTCGTAGGCGCGCAGCACGTCCGCCTCCGCATGTGAAGTCGTCAGGATGACCACCGGAATGGTCTTCAGCTCCTCGTGCTGCTTGATGGCAGCGAGCACTTCGCGGCCGTCCATTCTCGGAAGGTTCAAGTCAAGCAGGATGAGGTCCGGGCGCAATGCGTCGGGATAGGCGCCGCGACGATGCAGGTAGTCGAGCGCTGAAGTGCCGTCCTCGACGACGTTGAGGTCAAGCCAGATCTTTCCGTCCTTCAGCGCCTCGCGCGTCAGCCTCACGTCACCGGGATTGTCCTCCACCATGAGGACCACGATCGCCCGCGCTGTATACATCCCGATCATGACGTCTCCTCCCCGACGGCGCCACCACTATAGGCGCCCGGCGTCCGCGCGGCCTCCTCGCTAACCCCCGTCCCCTCCGGGCCTTGGGGTCGCTCCTGCAGGCCGCGCATCAGCTCCACGATCGCACGCGATTCGAAGTGCTCCGCAAGCGTCGCGATGTGCCAGGCAAACGTGACGAGGCCCGCGTCCTGCTCGGCCAGACCGAGCGCATGCTCGCGTATCGCGCGCATGTTGCCGATCATTGAAAGCCGGTACAGTTCCTCGACCTGCTCGGGCAGAGGCATGTGCATCGGGGTCTCGCTCTCGAGCGGACGCGCAAAAGCCTCTGCGTTGTGTGCTCTGCCGTCCGGCACCCTTGCTGACTCGCCCTCGTTCTGCGGCACGGCATCGCTCGCCTTCGGCTGCCCGTCTGCAGCCGGTATGCCGAGCTCGATCCAGAAGCCACAGCCGGCGGGGCCGCTGTCGACTCCAATGTCACCGCCCATGAGCTCCACCAACCTGCGGTTGACCGGCACTCCCATACCTGTGCAACCAGCCCAGGAACCCGGTGCTTCATCCATCATGCGCCGGTTTGGCCCCCTTTCCCGGCGCACGCCAGTCTGCCCGGCAACACCGACGTGATCATTGCAATCGCCCTCGGCCGCGCCCTGCTCTGCGCCCTCCACCCGCAGCCGTCCTGCTTTCGGGCACAGGGCACGGAGTTTCAGACAGCCGTGTGACATCGACTTCATCAAGTCGTCGATCAGATTCAGCAGCAGGTGCCGCAGCCGCTTCTCGTCGAGCTTCACGGTGGCAGGCAGGCTCGGGGAGAGCTCGACCGCAAATGCCAGGCCCTTGTTCTGCGCCTTCGCCCCGACAATGCCCGCCAATGCCTCGAGGAATTGCCGCAGATCAACTTCGGCGGGCCGCAGCGTCACCTGCCCCGCGTCAATCTTTACCTGCTCGAGAATGTCTTCGATCATCGCGAGCAATTCTTCGCCGCTGCGCCGGATCACGCTTGCGCGCATCCGCCGCCCATCGTCCAGGCCTTGATCCTGCTCAAGCAATTGCGCGAACCCGAGCACTGCGTTGAGCGGCGTTCGCAGCTCGTGACTCATGTTGCCGAGAAACACACTCTTCGCGCGATTGGCCACTTCCGCGCGCTCCGCGGCAGCGGTCAATTCAGCCGTGCGTTCTGCGATGACCTGCTCCAGCCGGTCACGATGCCGTCGCAGCTCATCCTCCGCCAGCCGCCGCCGGGTCACGTCGGTGCCCAACCCTTCGATGTACAGCGGCCTGCCGTCCGCATCTCTCACCAGCCACAAGCTCGACAGAACCCAGATCGGTGTGCCGTCGCGCCGGCGCAGCTGCAGTTCCCGACCATTCACCACCCCGTTCTCGAGCAACGCCTCAATCAGCTTCTGACGCGCCTCGGGATCGACATAAAACTCGCGGACCCAGTCCCCGACCTGAGAAAGCATCTCGTTCGGAGAGGCGAAGCCGAACATGCGCGCAGCGGCGGGATTGGCCTCGAGGAGCTTGCCTTCGATCGTCACGCGCAACATCGCCTGCTGCGCGTTGGCCACTGTGGCACGGTAGTCCTCTTCGCTGCGGCGCAGGTCATCCACCGTATGCTGCAACCGATCGGCCATCCGGTTGAAGGTCCCGGCGAGCCCGCCCAGTTCGTCGTCCGTCACCACCGGCACCCGACTGTCGAGCCGTCCGTCGGCAATCTGCTGCGCCGCGTGCGCCAGCTCGCCCACCCGTCGCCTGATGCCGCCGGCAACCCAGAGGAAAGCGACCAATGCCGCGCCGGCGATGAGTGCAGCCGATACGACGACCTGCAGCACGATGACATCGACATGCCGGACGACACTCGGCATGTCGAGGGCCTGAAACCGCAGCTGCGCCAGCGCCAACACGACTCCGACGCAGGCGGCCAGGATCAGCAGCAACACGAGCGTGAACGCGGCGAACATCTGCCGTCGCACCGATACGCCGCGGAGCTTCGCCACGCCTCTCATGCTCAGCCCTTGTAAAGGCGGATAACCCACCTCGGTCAAGACGGATCTTGCACCTTGCCAGCCGGCTTGTGTACCGGCGGCGTGCCCTGTGCGGCCGGGAGTGTGAAGTGAAAGACGGATCCGATGTCTGGCGTGGACTCCACCCAGATGCGGCCGCCATGACGTTCCACGATCTTCTTGCAGATCGCAAGCCCGATGCCCGTGCCCGGGTACTGCGTGCGCCCGTGCAATCTCTGAAACAGCACGAAGATCCGCTCGAAATACTCCCGGGCAATACCGATCCCGTTGTCGCTCACGGAAACTTCCCAGTCATTCCCCGGGCGTCGCGCCTCGATGCTGATCTTCGGCGAGGGCCCGTGACGAAACTTGATGGCATTGCCGATGAGGTTCTGCAAGAGCTGTGTAAGCTGCAGAGCGTCGCCCTGGACCGCGGGCATCTCACCCACATGGACCGTCGCGTTGCTCTCCTCGATGGCCAGACGCAGCTGGCCGATCGCCGCGGCCGCGACCGCGCCAAGGTCGGTGGGCCCGAAGGGCTTGGCTTTCGTGTTGATCCTGGAGTAGGCCAGGAGGTCGTTGATCAGCGCCTGCATGCGCTTTGCACCGTCCACGGCATAGCCGATGAACTCGTCAGCCTCCGCGTCGAGGCGTCCCTGGTAGCGCTTGGCCAACAGCTGCAGATAGCTGGCAATCATGCGCAGCGGCTCCTGCATGTCGTGCGAGGCGACATAGGCAAGCTGCTCGAGTTCGCTGTTCGAGCGCTGCAGCGCCTGCTGGATCGCTTCGCGTGCCTCGACCTCGCGCTGCAGGCGCTCGTTCTGCGCCTGCAGTTCGCGCTGGAGTTGGTCGACCTGCAGACGGACCTCGATGCGCGCCAGCACCTCGGGCCCGTCGAGCGGCTTGGTCACGTAATCGACCGCCCCGGCCTCGAAGCCTGCGACCTTGAAGACCGAGTCGGTGAGCGCGGTCATGAAGATGACGGGGATGTCGCGCGTACGCTCATCGGCCTTGAGCTGCCGGCAGGTTTCGAAGCCGTCCATCCCCGGCATCATCACGTCCAGAAGGATGAGGTCGGGGACGACAAAGCGTGCTCGCTCGATGCACTCCTGTCCGCCCTGGGCCACCAGCGCGTAATACCCGTGCGCTTCGAGGTGGGCCGTGAGCACGCCGAGGTTGGCCGGTACGTCGTCGACCACCAGGATGGTGCGGGGGCTGGAGCTTGCTGCCATCGGCATGACCCTCGTGAACAGCGAACGCACGATGTCGTCCACCCGGCGTTGTCGTGGCCGGCTGCGGCTCCTGCGTCGAGATCGGAAGTTTATGGCAACGCAGCCCCTCGCCGGCGCGTCCGGTCGATCAGTGGTCGGCAGCGATCAACACCTCGTCCTTCAGATCGGCGCTTTTCCCCGCGGGGTGCTGCGCCGGCGCTGTCGGCTGCGGGTTGCTCGGCGCGCACGCCTTCAGGCCACCCATTGGCGCAGCGCGAGGCGGCTGACAGATGACAGCGACAGCATGCGCAAGACGCAGGCATGGCGCGTGCCTGATGCCGTTCATGCCAGCCGAAATGCGCTCCCCGGCGCGGAGCACGGGGGACAGCGGCTTGCCCTCAAGCCCCGGGCCCGATAATTCCCCGCACGGTACGTCGCCGTGGGTGGGCAAGGCATTGTTCGCCATCGCTCTGCTGTTCGTGTTGCAGCTCGCCAAGGCGATCCTCCTGCCGTTCGCAGTCGCGCTGATGCTGACCTTCCTGCTGTTCGGGCCGGTGCGGCTGCTCACGCGCATCGGGGTTCCCTCCTCGCTCGGTGCGGCCGTCGTTGTCGCCGCCATGCTGGGCGCGGTCGGCGTCGTCGGCAATGCGCTGGCGCAGCCGGCCACCGACTGGTGGGAGCGCGCCCCTTCCAATTTGCAGCAGCTTGGGGACATGCTCGACCGGCTGCGCGCCGCCATTCCCGGACTGGAGCCTCCGCGCAAGACGCGGTCCGCCGCACCGACCCCTGACCCCGTGAAGGAGCAGCTCAAGACCGAGGGCTTTACGTTCACACGCGCTGTCCTGCTGCGCTTCTGGCACTTCGCCGTGTCTGCCGCGGCAACCGTGATCCTGCTGAATTTCATGCTCGCCTCGGAATACAGGCTGTTGTCACGGACAGTCGAGGCCATACGCAGCCGCCGAAAGCGGGCGGTGGTTCTTGCCGGCGTGCGGCAGGCGCAGCGAGAAATCGGCACTTACCTCGGCACGATGTTCATCATCAACAGCGTTCTGGGAATGGCCACAGCCTTTGTCCTCTCGGCTGTCGGCCTGCCCAACCCGGCGTTCTGGGGAACCGTGATCGCGGT
This sequence comes from Burkholderiaceae bacterium, assembly GCA_035719405.1. GTDB lineage: Bacteria > Pseudomonadota > Gammaproteobacteria > Burkholderiales > Burkholderiaceae_C > CAMLIZ01. The sequence goes on along the minus strand of DASTGE010000386.1, from coordinate 4,802 downwards.
ATTCAATTTCGTGCCCTATCTCGGGCCGATGTTGGTGGCCTGCATGCTATTGCTGGCAGGCAGCCTCACCTTCGGTGTTGCATTGCAGATGCTCGCTCCGGCCGCCGCCTTCCTCGCGCTGCACGGGGTCGAAAGCAATTTCGTCACTCCCATCGTGGTCGGCCGCCGCCTTCGCCTGAGCCCGATGGCAGTGTTCCTGTCGGTCATGTTCTGGGGATGGATGTGGGGAATTGCAGGCGCCTTCATTGCAGTGCCGATGCTGCTTGCGATTCGCGCCACCTGCCGGCGCGTACGTCGGTGGCGACTCGTTTACCACTATCTCGAGGAAACACCCTCGCCGCCGACCAGCCTTCGGGCTTTGCTGCGCCGCCGCCGGCGCGCTCCGCCTGCCGTCGAAGCGCCACCGGGGGAATAGATTTTCCGAAAACGTTTCGCGGGTACGGAATTGTGCGGCGCAGGCCCGACGATTGCTGCTATGCAGCATCGACAACGCCGAGGAGTTTGAAAGATGCCCGATGCCCCCTTCTCTTCCATCCAGCCATTGTTCCGGCTCATGCAGTCGAACATGTCGCTGATCGCGGAGTTCTGGCTTTCGCCGGAAGTCTGGCTGCAGCCCCTCTCCTTCGCGCAGCGTGCTGTCACGCAGGGACCGGCGAAGGCTTCATCGCCGCCTCCGTCGGATGCATTCAGCCGGCTGCTCAAAGGCTTGATGGAGAACTACTTCCGTTTCGTCACGGAAGCGACGCATAGCGGTGCGAACCTGTGGGGCCAGGCTGAACAGACCGCCCAGCAGGCCGCCCGTCGCGTCGAAGCAGCAGCTGCCTGAAATGGCAGCGTTTTCTCAACCTTGTGTTTCTTGCTCGTAGGGAGACCTTCACCATGCAACAGTCGCAATTCGGCCAACAAGGCCAACGCCCCTCTTCGCAAGCCACTGTGCTCGCCTTGCGAGGACTCAACCAGATCTACGAGATCAACATGACGGCCGCTCGGGTGGTGCTCCAGACGCAAGCTCGCGCTGCCAGCGTCTTCGGCTGGCCCGACTGGACCACTGTGTTCAATCGCGTCGACGATAAGACGCGCTCGGTGTTCGCCCAAGGCGCAGACCAACTCATGCAGACCGCACAGAGGGCCAATGACGCCGCGAACGAGCTGCAGCGTCAGGTGGGCCGCGTGGTCGAGACCCAGGCTGCAACGGTTGCCGAAAGCGTGCAGCAGGGTCTGCAGGAAATCAGCACGCAGGCCACCGAAGGACTGCAGCAGATATGCGAGATCGCGCGCCAGCAGGCTGACGCGGCCGAGCGCGTTGCGCAGTCGTTGAGCCAGGAGATGCACGACACAGTGCGCGAAAGCAGCGCGCAGATGCGCCAGGCGCTTCGCCGCGGCGGCGACGAGACGCGCGACACGCTGCGCCAGGCAAGCGATCAGACCAATGAGGCAGTGCGCCAGGCCGGGGACCAGGCACGCGAGGGAGCGCGCGCGGCCGGCGAGGAGGCGCAGAAGGGCATCCACCGCATGAGCGAAGGCCCGACCGCGCAGGGCCAGGGCAACGGCGAAGCACAGAAACAGGACACGCCCAACCTGATCGTCAGCGAGTCCGGTACCACCCCTAGCATCACGGAGGATCGCGGACGCCGCCAGCGAGGCGCGAACGCCTGACGGTGCGACGAAAGCGGCCGCCTTGCCCTACGGCGAGGCGGCCGCTTTTTTATTCCTGTCCGAGTCGCCGCCCGCGGTCGTGTGTTCTCAGGGCCGCAATTCCACGTGCGCGGCTCCGGCCGCCTGCACCATTTGCAGTGCCCTGTCGCGCTGCTCTTCGTCGCATGCGACGACCGTGAGCGTTGCAGCAGGGGCATTGCGGTCGTCGTCTGCAGGAAGGTCGAGCCGTGCTGTCGGCATGTCGCTGGCGAGGACGGCATCGCGTGCCTGACGCGCGGCGTCCGCGTCGTCGAACTGGGCCACCACTTCTTGCGGATGGGGTTCCGGATGGCCGGTGGGCTGCAGCTTCCAGTCGCGGTCGTCGAAGCCTGTACTGACCGCATGCGTGGGGTGGCGCGCGGCATTCGGCGCGATCGGGTCGCTGGCCGGGAAGGTCTCGTCGACCGCCTCGTCGAGCAGTTCCTGATAAGTCGGCAGCTTGTCCTCTGGCTTGTCGGCTTTCGCCTCCAGCCGTTCGTCCACTTGCTCGGGAGTGCGCGGTTCGGTCATGGGTCTCTCCTGGGGGTGAAGGGCTGATCGCTCGGGCATCTGCGGTCGCTTGCGAAGGAGCCGGCAAGCCCGGTTCCCGCGTGGCCTGTACTGTCGGCGGCCTCGCACTAGACTGCAACGATGAGTCACCCTGACGACGATCCTGCACCGCGTGAACCGCTGCCGCCCGATGAGAGCGCCTGCTGCGGCAACGGCTGCGATCCGTGCGTGTTCGATTTCTATGCGGCGGAACGGGAGCAATACCTTGCCGAATTGCATGCATGGCAGGTCAGGCATCCTGCGACGAGCGGCGACTCCGATGGCTGAGGCAGCGATGATCGACCTGCGCGAACTTTCCGAGCGCGTGCGAAGGGCGTGCATCGCGGCTGCGCTGCAGGCATGGGAAGACGCAGGCGTGCAGGGCTTGTGCGCCGAGGGACGATGGGAAGTCGCGGTCGGCACGATGCGCAGCCTCCAGCTCGATGCGATCATCAAGTCCGATGCGGAGGCTGAAGATCTTGCACAAGAGAGTCCGGATCCGATGTCGCTTGCCGTCAAGAAATGAGCGCCATTGCACCGATGGTCTGGCGCCTTCTCCGCCCGCTGCATCTCTTGCCGCTGTCGCTCGTGCTGGCGGCATGCAGCACGTCGCGGCCTGACATATCAGCCGGCAGGCCCGGAGCAACGCCGCCCCCGCACATGGCCGGGCAAGCGCCTCGCAGTGATGAGACTCTCGCCCAGCCCGCATGGACGCACCGTCTGGCCGGAGATTCCATCGTGCTGCTCGGCGAAGTGCACGACAACCCCGAAGGTCATCGGCTTCGCCTTGATGTGCTCCGCCGGGCCGTGGCCGACGGATGGCGGCCGGCCATCGTCATGGAACAGTTCGACATCGAGCGGCAGGCCGACATCGAGCGCGCCCGCCGCGAACGGCCGCGCGACGCGCAGCATGTGGTCGATGCGGCCGGCGGCGGCCCTCGGTCGACCTGGCACTGGCCCTTTTATTTACCCATCATCGAACTGGCCCTGGAGCACGACCTTCCGCTCGTGGCCGGCAATCTGTCCCGAGCCGACGCGGGTCGGGTCGTTCGCGAGGGATATGCGCAGGCGTTGGGCGCGTCCCGCGTGGCGGCGCTGGGCCTCGACGGGCCGCTTGCGGCCGGCCTGCAGGCGGCACAGGAGCGCGAGGTCGACGTGGGCCATTGCGGAGCGCTGCCGCCTTCGATGCTCCTGCCAATGGCACGCGCCCAATTCGCGCGCGACGCAGTGATGGCTGACGCCCTGCGGTCGAATGCCGCAGGCGGCACGGTGCTGATTGCCGGCAATGGCCACGCGCGCCGCGACCTTGGCGTGCCGCGATGGCTCGGGCCGGCCCTGCAGCACCGGGAACTTGCGGTGGGCTTTCTCGAAGGCGAAGCGCCTTCTCCCGATGCCTACGACGTTGTGGTCGAAGTGCCCGCCCTGCCCCGCACCGACCCCTGTCTCGGGCTGCAAGGAAGTGTGCCTCCGGCCGGCGATGGAACCGGCGCCACAGGCGGTCAGTCGGGACGATAGCCGGCTTCGCTGAGGGCCGCCACGACAACGCCACGCTCGGCCGACGTTTCGACCATGACGGTGTGAGCCGGGAGGTCTGCCTCGACCCGGGCGGCGCGATCGATCTGGTGCACTGTCTCGGTGATGGCCCGAAGGCAGTGACCGCAACTCATCGCGGAGATGTGGAAGTGAAGGGTGCTTCGTGTGGTGGCGGTTTCCATGCGTTGAACTGTGAAGCTTTCAAGGGGGGAAGGTCCAGTGGAAACGGAACATCCCCGACTCACATCAAGGAGACCCGGCCTTCCATATTCCGCCTGTCACATCACCCCGGTTGACCCTCCCGTCGTGGGAAGGTGCAGACTCGGCATCATGAACGATACCGCCACTGTGCAGGAGAAGACTCTCGCCGCCGGCTTCGAATGGATTTTTCCCGTGGAGGGCATGTCGTGCGCCTCGTGCGTGGCAAGGGTTGAAAAGGCGCTCAAGCAGGTTCCGGGCGTCGTCGATGCGCAGGTGAACCTGGCGACCGAGAAAGCCAGCGTGCGCATCACGGACCGTGCAGTGAAGCCCGAAGACCTCGGCGCGGCCGTGCAGCGGGCCGGTTACGGGCTGGGCCCGCTGGAGTCGCCGGCAGCACGGCCGCCCGCGCCCACGCCGGGCCCTCAAGGCTGGCCGGTGTGGGTCGCGGCGCTGCTGTCGCTGCCGCTGGCCCTGCCGATGGCAGGCATGGTGTTCGGCCGCGACTGGATCCTGCCTCCATGGCTGCAGTTCCTGCTCGCGACACCCGTTCAGTTCTGGCTCGGCGCCCGCTTCTACCGGGCCGGCTGGCATGCGCTGCGGGCTGGAAGCGGCAACATGGACTTGCTGGTCGCCCTCGGCACCTCGGCCGCCTACGGTCTGAGCGTTTACGAGTGGCTTCGGCACGGGCGGCACGAAATGGGCTCGCACCTGTACTTCGAAGCCTCCGCGGTCGTGATCACGCTGGTTCTGCTTGGCAAATGGCTCGAAGCACGGGCAAAGCGTCATGCCACGGAAGCGATTCGCGCCTTGAACGAATTGAGACCCGAGAAGGCGCGGCTGAGGAC
>DASTGE010000385.1:0-6560 GCA_035719405.1 Burkholderiaceae bacterium | reverse complement strand
CATGCCGTTGATGGCGGCCTGCGCTTCCGCGTCGGAGCCCATTTCAACGAACCCGAAGCCCTTGGAGCGGCCGGTGCCGCCGCCGCCGCCGCCATAACCGCCGCCGCCGCCGCCGCTGCGACCACCGAAGCCGCCGCCGCCACCCGGACGGTCTTCACGCGGACGTGCCTCGTTCACCACGATGGCGCGCCCTTCGAGCGGCTGGCCGTTCATGCCGTTGATGGCGGCCTGCGCTTCCGCGTCGGAGCCCATTTCAACGAACCCGAAGCCCTTGGAGCGGCCGGTGTCGCGGTCCATCATCACCTTCGCAGATGTGACGTTACCGAACTGCGAGAAGGCCTGCTGCAGCGAATCGTCGCGCACGCTGTAGGCCAAATTACCAACATAAAGCTTGTTACCCACGGGGAAGCCCCTTTCCTATAACGCCGAATCAACCATGTGGAGCTTCAACCCATCGTGAACACTCAAGAAGGCGCCGCTACCAGACACAGGGCCCTGATTATCTAGTGAAGTACAGGGTGTTGGTAAAGGCGTTCGACACAATCTGTTGTTTTCTCGGGGGTGGGGCAAACCCTGAATTCGATTTCAGCGCTGCATCCGACGCACCAGCCTGGCGCGGCTAACATGCCGCGCCGCCAGGCATAACCCACCCCGACCAAGTCATGGATCTCCTCAAGCCGCTGATCGCGCTGCTGGCCATCGTCAACCCGATCGGCGCCGTGCCCTTTTTCCTCCATTTCACCCAGAACTTCAATCCTGAGCAGCGGCGGCGCACGACGCGCGTCAGCAGCTTCAGTGCGTTCATGGTCGTGGCCGTGAGCGCGATAGCCGGGCTGAAAATCATCGAGTTCTTCGGCATCTCCATCGCCTCGTTCCAGGTCGGAGGCGGGATGCTGCTGCTGATCTCGTCCCTGCACATGCTCAACGCGCAGCAGGCTGAGAGCAGGCCAACCGACGTGGACGAAGGCCAGGCCAAGGTTGACGCGGGCGACAGCATTGCGGTTGTGCCGCTGACCATTCCACTGCTCACCGGCCCCGCAACCATCTCCACGATGGTGATCTACGCCGAGAAGACGCGCTCGTTCTGGGAGCATGGGGTGCTGGTGGGCTATGCCATCGTGATCGGCTTGGCCACTCACGTCGTGTTCTCGGCCTCCGGTCGCATTGCACGCGTGCTCGGCCGCACCGGTATCAACGTGATGACGCGGCTCATGGGCCTCATCCTGGCCGCGATGGCGGTCGAGCTGCTGGCCGACGGCCTGCTCAAGCTTTTTCCCGTGCTGGGCGGCCACCGGTGAAGATTTGCACGGATTCGAAGCTCACCAGAACTGCCAGTTGCCCGTCGTCGCCACCCACGCCCCGAGGGCACCGTTCGTGACAGCGTGCGCGATCACCGGCATCCACAGCTTGCCGCTGCGCACGTACAGCCAAGCGTAGGCAAGGCCGGCAATGATGGCGGCAACCCAAAGCGTGTGCGCGAGCATGAAGACAAACGTCGACAGCACGATGGGCTTGAAGCCCACGCCGCGCGGGTCGACCGTTTCGAACTGCGGCGCCGCGATCCAGCGCATGAGGAAGGATCGCCAGAACAGTTCTTCCATGACCGGGACCATCAAGGCGGCGCCGATCCAGCGTACGGCGACCAGGGGCCAGTCGATATGGCCTTGGGCGTCCAGCGGGCGGAAAGCCGCGGCCGGCTGGCCGATCTGCATCCACGGCGCGTCGAGCGAGATCCACAGCCCGAACACCAGCGCGCCCACCGCGACCGCCGTCAGCATCTCGCGCCTGTCCGGCAGGTTCTGACGGGAAAGCTCGCCATAGTGTCGCCACCAGCCGAGCAACAATCCGCCGACCAGCAGCACCGTGACGCCATAGAGCCAGCGCGCATCGAAGCCCCATTCGCTGTGTGGAGGCGCGATGCCGCGTACGCCGAGCAGCACCATGAACACGGCGAACGGCACGACTCGCACGATCGCGTTGCGACTGAAGCGGTTGATCATCGATCAGCGTGCAGCAATGTGAAGACGATGTGGGCCAGCCCGGTTCAGGGCGTGACCAGGAGCATCTGCACGCGCTCCCGCATGACAGCAGGCGTGACGTGCTGCGGCGCAACGGGCGGTCCGGCCACAAGCGTGACGTGGCTGAACATCCCTCGCCGGAATGGCCGCACCATCGCCCGGCCCTGCTCAACGCGGGAGAAGAACGAGCCCCAGAGGTTCTTCAGCGCCAGAGGGACGACCGGCACTGGGCGGCGCTCCAGGATCTTCATCATCCCGCCTTTGAATTCCCCCAACTGGCCGTCCGCGGTGATTGCGCCCTCGGGAAAGATACACAGGAGGTCGCCCTCGGCCAGGACCTGGTCCGCCGCCTCGAATGCGGCGCAGTAAGTCGCCGGGTCTTCCTTTTGAGGCGCGATCGGGATGGCCTTGGCGAGCCTGAACAGCCAACCGAGGACCGGCGTCTGGAAGATGCGGTGGTCCATGACGAAGCGGATCGGGCGCGGACTGGCCGCCATCAGCAATACCGCATCGATAAAACTCACGTGGTTGCACACGAGCAGGGCGGCGCCTGTGGTGGGAATGTGCTCCTCACCCCGAGCGCGGAAGCGATAGACCAGCCGCGACAGGACGAAGGCGATGAAGCGCAGCAGGTATTCCGGCACCAGCAGGAAGATATAGCCGGCGACCAGTGCGTTCGCCAGCCCGGTGAAGAGGAACACCTGCGGCACGCTGAAGCCGGCCATGAGCAGCGCACCCGTGAGGATGGCGCTGGCGATCATGAACAGCGCGTTGAGAATGTTGTTCGCGGCGATGATTCGCGCCCGATGGCTGCCGGGAGATCGAAGCTGGATCAAGGCGTACATCGGCACGCTGTACAGCCCGGCGAACAGCGACAGCAGCGCGAGGTCGGTCATGACACGCCAATGCGCGGGCCGCGCGAGGAAAACGGCAAGCGACTGAGCGGGAACATCCGGCAGCGCGCGCGACGCGAAGTACAGGTCGATCGCGAACAAGGTCATGCCGAAGGCGCCCAAGGGCACCAGGCCGATCTCGACGTGGCGCCGGCTGAAGGTTTCGCACAGAAGGGAGCCGACGCCGATACCGATCGAGAACACCACCAGGAGCAGCGATGCCACATGTTCGTCGCCGTACAACACGTCCTTGGCGAACGATGGGAACTGCGCGAGGAATACGGCGCCGAAGAACCACATCCAGGAGATACCGAGGAGCGAGCGGAACACCACGAGGTTGCCGTGCGCGAGCCGGAGATTGCGCCATGTCTCGCTGAACGGATTCCAGTTGAGCATGAGTCCGGGATCGGTCGCCGGCGAGCGGGGCACCCACTGCGCCGTGACGCGGCCGAACACGGCCAAGCTCAGACAGGCGACAGCGACGACGCGACCCCCTGCCGGCAGTGCGATCAACAGGCCGCCGGCTACGTTGCCGAGGAGGATCGCCACGAAGGTGCCCATCTCGATCATGCCGTTGCCCCCGGTCAGCTCACGTTCGGACAGGTGCTGCGGCAGATAGGCGTACTTCACCGGTCCGAACAGCGTGGAGTGCAGACCAAGGAGGAAGATGCAGCCCAGCAGCACCGGCACTTGCGCGCTGAAGAAGCCGACGAGCCCAAGCAGCGCGATGCCGATCTCCAGCCATTTCACGAATCGCACGACCCGGGCTTTGTCAAGCTTGTCGGCCAGTTGCCCACTGGTGGCGCTGAACAGCAGGAAGGGCAGGATGAACACTGCGCCGATCACCAGCCCTGCGAGCTGCGGCGGCATCCAGTTCACCCGCAGCTGGTAGGTGACGAGTACAGTGAAGCCAAACTTGAACAGGTTGTCGTTGGCAGCGCCGAGGAACTGAGTCCAGAAGAATGGAGCGAAGCGGCGCTGCCTAAGCAGGGCAAACTGGTTCGCAGGGGCTTCAGCGGAACCGCCGTTCGCCGAGGACTGCTGCGCAGCAGGCAGCGAGGAGGCGTTCGAATCGTTCATGCGGCGCGCTGTTCCAGCAAGAAGTGGGCTTGGTCGTAGTGGCCGAGCACATCGACCAGGTAGGGCAGCTCCCGTTGCAGGATGTCGTGCAGCACATGAGGCGGATTGACGACAAACATGCTGCTGCCGATCAGTCCGAAGCCGCGCTCGTCGGATTTCGCCACCGTCAGCCTTGCGTGCAGCCAGCCCTTCGGTGCGGCGTCGGCGGCGGACTGCAGCCGATGGGGCATCTGGGCGCTTTCCAGCAATTGCAGCTGTGGCACCCAGACGAGAATGACGCCATCGGCGAAACGATGCAGCGCCTCGCGCACGGCGGCGACCACCTTTGGGTAGTCCGTCTTCAGCTCGTAAGACGGGTCGATCAACACGACGCCGCGGCGCGAGGTCGGCGGCAATTCCGCCTTCAGCGCGGCGAAGCCATCGCTCATTGACACCTGCGTGTGCGGCCGGCGCCCCAGGTAGGCCTCGAGGATGCGGTGGTCGGTCGGATGCAGCTCGTACAGCCGCAGGCGGTCAGCCGGTCGCAGAAGCATCTGGGCGAAGGCAGGTGACCCGGGGTACTGCTCCAACGCGCCCCCGCCGTTGAACTCGCGCACGCGCTGGACATAGTCGGCAAGGGCGGTTGGGAGGTCGTCGCGACCCCAAAGCCGGCCAATGCCGTCCTCGAACTCGTTCTTCCGGTGCGCATATCGACCCTGGAGGGAATAGCCTCCGGCGCCCGAATGCGTGTCGACCAGTGTGTATGGCTTGTCCTTGGCCGCCATATGGCGAAGCACGCTGACGAGCACGAGGTGCTTGAGCACGTCGGCGTGGTTCCCGGCGTGGAAGGCGTGGCGATAGGCGAGCATGCGCCGACTGTAGCGCCCGCAACGCCCCCGGTGCCCGTGTTCGCACTTGCCGCGAACACCGCTGAGGTGAAAAACCTCTATCGGTCGCGTCCCGCTTTCGCGCGGAACAGTTCCGCAATGCTCACTTCGCGCGGCCCTTGCACCAGTTCGAATGTCTCCCCGGCCTGAATGCGGCCGGGTGAACGGACGGCGAGGTAGAAGCCGCAGTAACCCGACTGCCGCATCAGCCGTGCAGCCTGACCAAAGCCCATCGTATCGTTGAACTTGAAGCACGGTATTCGCGGCTCGCTCACCGCCAGCTCGCAGTCGGCGAAGCGCAGCAAGTCGCCAACCCAAACCTCCGTTTCCAACAGCCCCGACAGCGTCAGGTTCTCGCCCATCGAGCCCGGCGGCAAAGTCGCTCCCCACACCGCCACGCCGGCCTGCGCCCGCATCGTCTGCCAGACGGTGTAGTGTTCCAACGGATATGCATAGACCGCCTTGGACAGGCCGCCGTGAACCGAAAGATCGACCTGTTCATCGCCGTCGAGGCCGAGCGGCCCCACCTGCACCGCTCCTTCGACAGCCTGCTTGCCGATTGCCGTCATCACGCGCCGGCCGCCGATCGTCCTCGGCTCGGCGTGACCGACGTTGACGCTCGTGACCTTGCGGATCGAATTCATTCCGGCATTGTCTGTCGGCGGCACGCATGGTGCTTGCTTCAACCGTCGGCGAAAGGAGAGCACGATGGCCAGGAAGTACGATGTCGACATGCCGAGCACCCTGAAACGCTCGCCCGAGAAAGCGCAGCGCACCTATGCAAAGACGCTCAAGCATGCAGAGGCCGAGTACGGCCCGGGCGAACGCGCCCGGCGGACGGCTTATTCATCGCTGAAGCACAGCTTCGAGAAGGTCGGTGACCATTGGGAGCCAAAGGCGGTCAAGGGCCCGTCCGACGCGCAGGCGGCGCGTTCGGGCAAGGCGGCGCGTGAAAGCAAGGCGCCGACTGCCGGTGGTGTCGACGCGCGCGGGCATTCGTGCAAGGAGCTGTACGAGCGCGCCAAGCAGCTTGGGGTGGCGGGACGCTCGTCGATGAACAAGGAGCAGCTGGCGCGCGCGGTGGCGCAGAAGCAGCGGTGACGCGGCCGCCCGTCGGCGCTGCCTCCTGGCAGCGTCCGCTGCTCTCGGTGGTGCTGATCGCCCTGGCGTGGCACCTGAGGGAGGCAATCATCCTGTTCTTCGGCGCGGTGCTGGTCGCGGCCACGCTGCACGCGCTGGCAGATCCGCTCGTGCGCCGCGGTCTGCTGGGTCCGCGCGCTGCGTTGGCGACCGTCGTTGCAGCGGTGATCTCAGGCCTGGCGATTGGCCTGTGGCTGCTCGGCGATCCGCTGGCCCAGCAACTGCAGGCCCTGCGAGTCGAGCTCCCCAAGGCGTGGACCGCGCTCCACGAATGGCTACAGCGCACGCAGGTAGGAGTGCGGGTACTGGCGGCGATGGGCGATTTGGGCGACCTGCAGGTGCCATGGGCGCGTATCGCCAATGTCGCCGGCAGTACCTTGCGCGTCTTGGGCGAAGTCGTGCTGATGCTGCTGATCGGGCTATACCTTGCCTCGGACACTCGTCTCTATCGGGAAGCGCTGCTGCGACTGGTGCCGGCGCAGCGTCGACCCGCCGCTGCGGATGCAATCGACGTCACCGGCGAGGCGCTGAAGCGGTGGCTGCTGGGTCAGGCTGTGGCCATG
>DASTGE010000384.1:0-21740 GCA_035719405.1 Burkholderiaceae bacterium | reverse complement strand
TGGCGCGAGAACGGCCTGAGGAGCACTGCTGCGAGCGCGAGCAGCGTTCCCCACGCAGCCAGAGTCAGCGAAGCGGGTAGAAGCGGCTGCACTGTCCAGACTGAAACGCCAAGAAGCAAGACCCCGAAGAACTGCTTGATGCCCTCCATCCATGGACCGGCCTTCGGAAGCAGAGCGCCGGCCGAAAGGCCGAGAAGCAACAGCGGCACACTCATCCCCACAGCCAGTGCGAACAACGCGCTCCCACCAAGTACGACGTCGCGCGTCTGGCTCAGGTAGACCAACGCCCCCGCCAGCGGCGCGGCGACGCAAGGACTGACGATTAGCGCGGACAGCCCGCCCATGAGGAACACACCCGCTAACCTTCCGCCCTGCAGCCGTTGCGATGCCTGCGCCAATCGCCCCGTCAGGGGGTGCGGCATTCGCAACTCGTATACGCCGAACATCGAAAGCGACAACAGGACGAGCAGCAGCGCGAAGGCGCCGAGGATCCATGGCGTCTGCAGCGTGGCAGCGAGCCCTTCGCCCGCAAGGCCGGCAGCAACGCCGAGGCCGGTATAAACCAACGCCATGCCGAGCGAATAGCTAGCGGCCAGCATCACCCCTCCCGTCCGCGCGGAGGCAATACCGCCCTCGCCGGCAATGATCGACGACAGGATCGGCAACATCGGCAACACGCAAGGCGTCAGCGACAGCAAAAGCCCCGCACCGAAAAAAACGAGGATCACGGTCCAAAATCGGCCGGACTGCAGTGCACGGTCCAGCGAATTTTCGCCATCCGATGAGATCGGCTCCCCTGCTCGGGGCGCTCTCTCCGTCGAGGACTTCGAAGGCGGCAGCAAGCCGGCGGCTCCGACAATCCCCGCAGCGTCGCCGGTGGCCACAACACCCGCGCTACCGTCGCCACCGAAGGCCGTCAAACTGACATGAAGGACACTCGGCATCGGTGGGTAACACAGCCCCTGGTCAGCGCAGCCTTGTCCAATTACGGTGAGGTTGAAGCTCGCTGGCGCCCGCACGACCGGCAGCGCAATCCGCAGCTCGTCACGATACGTCTCCACCTCCTTGCGGAAGGTTTCGTCGAACTTGACCTTGCCTGGCGGCAACTCAGGATCACCGAGCGTCACCCCTTCCGCACTGAAGCGGAATTGCTCGCGATACATGTAGTAGCCGGGCGCGATGGCGAAAACGACTTCGATCGTCTGCGGGGCGGGAGCGCGAACGCTGATGCGAAAGGCCTTTTCGGGGGGCAGGAAGTCGTCGGCCGCCCATACCGGTCCGGTAAGCATCAGCAAGAAGAAGGCGACGAGGAAAGCAGCGAATCGCATGGCAGGACAACGTCGAACGGGCGTGATCAGGCTGGCGGTGGAAGCGGCGTCAAGGCAGATCGGGCGCGCGTCCAGGCACGCTCATGGGCGCAGGCAATTCTGCCGCGCATTGTCGGATGAACGGCGTGCACAGAAGTTCCACCTGCGGCGGCCAGGGGAGGACGGCTGATAGCGCTTGCAAGCACGTTGGAAACACGCTCGGCGGGAAATACACCCCGAATGGTCATCGGCGCGAGTACGCGAGTGAAGCAGCAGCGAACAGTGTCCCGTCGGTCAAGAGGTGATGTCTGTCACGAGCAGGATCGGAAGAGCCGCTGGCAGTGCCTGTCGACTAATGTCGCGTCCAGCCCCGGTCCGCATTGGTAATGACGCGCTCCTGCTTGCGCAAGTCATGGAAGCGGTTCTTGATGTCGAGCGACTGTGGGGTGTGCAGCTGCAACTCGAACCGGTCGCCGTCGCGGGTCCGAAGCACGGCTTGATGCCGAGGAATTCGGTGTCCTTCGCCTCGAAGCTGTTATAGATGGCCACTTTCTCGACAGCCAGCGCGTGCAAGGCGGCCATGGCATCGTGGTACTTCTGGGTGAAGGTGTCATGGGGCAGGACGACGCTGTAGCGCAAGGCGTTGTCCACCCGATTCAGCGGCACCGTCGATGCGTGCTCGCGCGAATGGTGGTGTGCAGTCGCAGCTGGTCCCCGATCGACCGACGCGAGCGTAGTTTGCGCTGCGCCTGCAATGTGGCCCCAATGATTCGCGCAAACGACTGCATCAGCGGCGTCACGCGGTGTTCGGCTTGCGCGGCCTGTTCCGCGATCCTTCCCGCCGCATGGCCGATTTGCTCGTCCGTGGGGCCGGGTTGGGCCGGAACCTGTAGCCCGTGCGAGTACAGGGTCTGCATGGCAGCCTCCATCACGCTGGCCGCCAGCGATGGGTTTGGCCTCAACGCCTCCTGCGCTCGCACCCAATCGAACTTTCCTGCCGCCACGGCGCCTTGCTTGTCGTAAGGCGTGATCGTGAGGCGGCCCGGCGTGGCGGCCAAGGTCTTCTGCAGCCGGGAGGCGACCTGGCTGAAGACGAGGGCACCCATGTCCGACTTGTAGGCGTCCGTGCCGGCCTTGGTGCCCCAGCTGAGGAGGTTGCGGATGCTCTGCTGCGCATATTCAGGCCGGTAGCCGGGCTGCCCGGGAAAGTCCGAAGGCGGCAGCAGGCTCTTGGGAAAGTGATCGCGCAGCACCTGAACGCGCTGTCGTGCGGAGCTCGCTTCGCCATAGGGTCGGGTGATGCGGTAGAAACGCTTTGCGAGGGCCCCCGGCAGCGGGTTGGCTGGTAGCGAGCGCCCTTGCAATTGCGCCGACCATGACTGCAATTCGGCCTTCAGCAATTGCGCCGCTTCCCGGGTCACGGGGTAGCGCGCCTGCCTCACGTTTTCATCGGCCATTCGCAGCAGCGACCGGAGGGTGTCGGCGTCGGGCGAGGGCAGCTCCAGCGCGCGGCTGAGCTCGCGCTTGAGCGCTGGATCCGTGCCCTCGTAGGTGCCGAACAGCGCCGCTCGCTGAACCGTTGCCGGGTCTCTTCCGGCTGCGCGAGAAAAAACCGTTGCAACATGCTGAAGCGTTCCAGCACGCCGAGCTTGGTGGCGAGGATCTGCGCGGTGCGGCCGAAGCGGTAGCGCCCTTGCGCGTCGATGGCGCTGGTGTGCGTCTTCAGGGGCTTGAGCGAAGGCACCGAGGCTGCCTGCTCGGTCTCGTCGAACTGCTTGACGTGCTGGTACAGCGCGGGACGGCCAACGATTACCAGCAGCGCGTCGCCGTCGAAATCGCCGTCCAGCTTCTTCTGCTCGTCCACGGGCATCGCGACGAGCGAGCCGGGCGCGAACAGCTGACCCACCTGCAGGATGCCGACGCTGCTCATGCGCTCGGGAAGCGCGTCGCGGTGCTTTTCGTCGGTCCAGCTCGTGTGGGTCTTGATATCCTCGGAGGACATCATCACCGAAGCCCCGGCATCGTCCTGCGGCCACATCTCATCGGGGACGACGACAAGCAGTCCCTTGGCGAAGAACATGTCCGGATCCGCCCCGTCGCGGCGGACACGACCGGAGTCGTCGCGGGTCCGAAGCTGTATTGCAGGGCCAGGCACTGGCCAGGAAGGCGGCTGTCGGGTCGCCGCCGTCGGCCATGGCCACCCGCTGTTACGACAGCGGACGCAGGTTGGGCTTGTCATAGGGCGCCTTGCCCACGAGGACGCCGCCTTGCATTGCGAAAACGGCCGTCTTCGCCTTTGACAGATGCAGCGTGTCGTCGGCCGCAGGCACCGCAATGCCCATGCCATGCGGCCGGTGGTCACGTGCCGATAGAGCGTCTGGCCAGCCAAGCCACCTCCCGAACGCAGGTCCTCGGCCATCTGCTGCGGCATGCACTCGCGCACCTCGTTGGCGACGGCCTCGTTGCGGGGATAGTGATGCAGGGCCTGCCAGGAAAGATTGGCAGGCTTGCTGCTCCCGTAGGGAGCGCTCAAGTCCCTTTCGATGCCCTTGGGCTCGGCCTTTCGCGCCACATCCATCACCTTGCGGCAGGCCGGCATGCGCAGCGCGTACGACGCCTTGATGAAGCCGCAGCCGTCGTGCGGACGCAGCGCGAGCGGCTCGTGGCCCGGCAAGCCGATGCGGAACGAGTGCGATGTATGCGACGGCCGGTCTGGCAAAACGGCCAGCTCGAACCGACCTTCCAGCACATGGTCGTACGGTCCGTTCTCGCCTGGCAGATCGGGAGGCGAGGCGAGCATCATGCGCTGGAAGTAGTAGAAGCTCTCCTTGTTGGGTAGCAACTGGCGCGCGAGCTTGGAGAACGCCGAGTTCGGGACGGTCTCAGCCACCGGCAAGGCCACCAGCCGGCCAGGGTTTGCGGCGGTCGGTGCCTGGGAAAACAGTCCATCGAGCCCCGCGCGCTCGTCCTTCATCCGGCTGCCGCCGAACAGGTCCATCCGGTAGGCCACCGGCGCGACTGCGCCGGGCGGGGTGTGGTGGAAAACACGCGAGAGCATCAGCGAGCTGAGCCTCGCGCTCAGCTGCACTTCCACCAGCGGGAGCGCACCGCCGGTGAGCCGCCCGAGGATCGAATAGCGCGGCGCCGTCGAGGTGATGCCGAAGCGATCGTGCGGCCGAGCATGTCGACCTGCGGCAGCTGCATGAGACCTTGGCCGAGCGGGTGCGCTGCGCCCGCGCGCTGCATGGAGGATCGTCGCCGGACTGGGGCGGGCGGGGATCGTGATCCATCTGCCAGAGCACGGCGTGAGCTTTGAAGGGTGTCGGGCGGAACCTGCCCGCGTCCTGCCTGAACTGCTCGAACAGCAGGTCGTCCAGCATGTCCACGCCGCTGTCGGCCTCGACCTGCGCGACCATGTTCCAGCTCATGGTGTCCAGGTCAGCCTGGATCATCAAGCGCGTGGACTTCAGGGTGTTGCTCAACCAGTCCTTCAGCGCCGCGCGACGAGCGCGCACCTCTGTTCCCGGCCCGTTCACATGGCGCGTCTTCCACAGGCCATGGACAGCGGAATAGGCCTTGAGGATCTGGTAGACCGACAGCGCCGCGCGCCCAAGGGCATGCGGGACCAGGCATTGGCCAGCCGCGCGCAATCGGCCATGTCGAACTCGCCGAACGGACGTCCGTCCCGGCCCACGTGATGCGCGATCTCCTACAGTGCCTCCGCGCTCTTGGCATGGTCGGCCGTCCGGCCGAAGGCGCTGGCGAAAGTGGAGAGCGCCAGCGCGCTGATTCGACCCGGGTCCGTAAGGTCGGATCTGCGGCGGAGCACTTCCTCGGCGATCACGCCGATCGCTTCGCGACAGTTCGCATCCGCCGACAGCTGGCTGAATCCGTTGGCAAACCTGGACAGGGCAGACGCGCCGATGCGGACAAATCCTTCGAGGTCGGCTCCGCGCCGGACGAGCTCTGCGGCGATAAAGCTCAGTGCGCGATGACACGGCGCGTCGTCCGTCACTTTGCTCAAGGCATTGGCGAGGTTGGACAGTTCCACGTCCCCGAATTGCCGGACGTCCTGCAGACGCTCCTTCCGCATCGCGAGCTCCGCCGCGATGCGGCTCGTGGCACGCCGGCAGTCGGCGGAATCGGGGAGCTTGCTGAAGCCATTGGCGAGGTTGGATACTGCAAGGCACCGAAACCCATGGACTCGCTCAGTCCTTCGCCGCGTCGCAACACCGCGAATGGCCCGTGCGCACTCCGCATGATCATGGCGCTTGCTGAAGCCGTTGACTGGCTCGACAACGTGACGGCTTCCAACGGTTCGCCGCTGCGGCGGATCACCGCGGTGGCGCCCGTGTCAGCGCCTTCTGGCAACGTGCATCCGTGAGCAGTTTGCTGACGGCGTTGGCCACCATCCGCAGGTCAACGCGGGCAAACTTCCGCACGTCTTCGAGGTTGGCGCTGCGTCGCTCCAGCTCCGCGCAGATAAGACCGATCGCGTCCTTGCAGTGCGAATCGCCCGGCATCGAACTCCATGTCCGACACATGCCGGGGGGCAAGTTCACGGACCATGTATTCGGATCGATGAAGGAGAAGGAAATCCTTCGCATGGAAGGACCTGGAGCGCTTTCGTGGACCTTGCTGAATGCATTGGCCCGGCCAGCGGGCCAGCGAGGTCGATGGCGGGGAATTTCTGCCGGTCCTTCAGCTCTGCCTGCCGGCGCGCAACTTCTCGAGCGATGAGCCCGATGGCCACGGCGCACGTGGATCGTCGGGCTGCTTACTGTGCCCTATGGGACCGGATACCGGACCGCGCTTCGCGCGCGCAGCGATGGGAGGCGCCGGAGGGGCCGAAGCGGGCAATCCCCACGCCACGGCCGCTGTTGAGTGCTTGGTAAGCGTGGGCCCTATTCAGTGGTCGCCAATTCCGCGCCCTGCACCGCCTCTTCCGGCCGATCAACCAGCTCGACATACGCCATCGCCGCGTTGTCACCGACGCGGAACCCCATTTTCAGGATCCGCGTGTAGCCACCGGGTCGCGCTTGGTAACGCGGGCCGAGCTCATTGAAGAGCTTCGTGACCAGGTCCCGATCCCGCAGTCTCGCGAAGGCGAGACGCCGATTGGCCAGCGTCGGTGACTTGCCGAGCGTAATGAGCGGCTCCACGACACGCCTTAGCTCCTTGGCCTTTGGGAGCGTGGTCTTGATGGCCTCATGGCGCAACAGTGAAACGCACATGTTGCGAAGCATGGCAAGACGATGCTCGCTCGTTCGGTTCAGTTTGCGAAGTCCGTGGCGGTGACGCATGGTGCTTTCCTGTCGTTATAAAACCCGGCCGTGTCAGGTACCGGGAGTTGCACGGGTCTGACCCATCCCCAGGACGGCCGACCCATCTGGGCTTGAAAGCCCGATCTATCTCTTGTCCAGCCCTTGAGGCGGCCAGTTCTCGAGTCGCGCACCCAAGGTGAGCCCACGCGAAGCGAGCACCTCCTTGATCTCGTTGAGCGATTTGCGACCCAGGTTTGGCGTCTTGAGCAGCTCTGTTTCAGTCCGCTGAATCAGGTCGCCAATGTAGTAGATGTTCTCCGCCTTGAGGCAGTTGGCCGAGCGCACCGTCAGTTCCAGCTCATCGACAGGACGCAGCAGAATCGGATCAAACTGTGCACTGCGCTGCGCCGGCTGGTCGAAAGCGGCGATCTCGCTACCTTCCAACTGTGCGAACACTGCGAGTTGCTCGACGAGAATCTTTGCGGAGGCTCGAATCGCCTCTTCAGGACTGATCGCGCCGTTCGTCACGATCTCCATCACAAGCTTGTCCAAGTCGGTACGCTGCTCCACGCGCGCGCTTTCCACCGTATAACTCACCCGCGACACAGGCGAGAAGGAGGCGTCCAAGACAATCCGTCCGATCGACTTCGTCGGCTCGTCGCCGTAACGACGAAGATTGCCCGGCACATAGCCGCGACCCTTCTCGACCTTGATCTGCATGTCGAGCTTGCCGCCCTGGGCCAGGTGCGCGATCACATGCTCAGGATTGATGATCTCGACGTCATGCGGTGTCTGAATGTCGCCAGCCGTGACCGGGCCTTCGCCCTCCTTGCGCAACACCAGCGTGACCTCATCGCGGTTGTGCAGCCGAAACACCACACCCTTGAGGTTCAGCATGATGTGAACGACATCTTCCTGCACACCATCGATCGTAGAGTACTCGTGCAACACTCCGGCGATAGTGACTTCGGTCGGCGCATAACCCACCATCGACGACAGCAGCACTCGTCGCAGTGCGTTGCCCAACGTGTGGCCATAGCCGCGCTCGAACGGCTCGAGCGTCACCTTTGCCCGGTGACCGCCCAGCGGTTCGACGTTGATGGCCTTGGGTTTCAGCAGATTGGTTTGCATTGAATCGTGTTCCTCTCAATACCCTCGGCTCGTTACACCGATAAGGCTGATGGACCCGCCAGGCTGTAGGGAGAAGCTTCGGCCCGGCACGCGAAGCGTGCTGCAAGAAGAGAAAGCCGGCGCTCGCCGGACGCGCCGCTCAACGCGAGTAGAGCTCGACGATCAGGGATTCGTTGATGTCCGACCCGAATTCGTCCCGGTCCGGAGCCTTTTTGAATGTGCCCTCAAGCTTGGATGCATCCACCTGCACCCAACCCGGCAATCCGATCGACTGCGCCAGCTTCAGCGCATCGGTCACCCGCAGCTGCTTTTTGGCCTTTTCCCGGACTGCGACAACGTCGCCAGCCTTCACCAGGTACGAAGAGATATTGACAACCTCGCCATTGACGGTAATCGCCTTGTGCGACACGAGTTGTCGTGCTTCGGCACGTGTCGAGCCAAAGCCCATCCGGTAGACCACGTTGTCCAGCCTGGATTCGAGAAGCCCAAGGAGGTTCGCGCCAGTGTTCCCCCGCCGGCGCTCGGCCTCTTCGAAATAGCGGCGAAACTGACGCTCAAGCACACCGTACATGCGCTTGACTTTCTGCTTTTCACGCAGCTGCAGTCCGAAGTCGCTGGTACGGGAGCCTGAAGTACGGCCATGCTGACCCGGCTTGCTGTCGAACTTCGCCTTGTCAGCGATCGCGCGCCTGGCGCTCTTCAAATAAAGGTCGGTGCCTTCGCGACGGGCCAGCTTGGCCTTGGGTCCGAGATAACGTGCCACGTTGAATTCCTTCGATCAATCTGACGCGAGCATTGGTTCGCGCGAGTCTGGCGGATATTGTTGGAAAGCGCTCAGACGGTGGGCTTGGAACAGCGCCGCCGGCCAAGTGCGATGCGCACTGGCCGGAGACGGGTAAGTATTTATATTACTGCAGCTTCAATCCGTGTTTGCCCCAGGGCGATTCACCATCGCCTCAGATGCGGCGACGCTTCTGAGGGCGGCAGCCGTTATGCGGCACGGGAGTGACATCCGAAATCGAGGTAATCCGAATGCCGAGCGACGCCAGGGCGCGAACGGAAGATTCGCGCCCCGGGCCCGGGCCCTTGATGCGCACATCAAGGTTCTTGATGCCCTGTTCCTGGGCAGCGCGACCTGCGACTTCGGCAGCAACCTGAGCGGCGAAAGGCGTGGACTTCCGCGACCCCTTGAACCCCTGACCGCCACTTGAAGCCCAGGACAGCGCCCCGCCTTGACGGTCGGTGATAGTGATGATGGTGTTGTTAAACGAGGCGTGAACGTGAGCAATACCATCCGCCACATTCTTGCGGACCTTCTTGCTCACGCGACGCGCCGCGGTATTGGCAGGTGCTTTGGCCATATCGATTCCTTGTAATCCGTGCCTGACGCTGCTCGCGCTACTTCTTGACCATCGCGCCCGACTTGCGCGGGCCCTTCCGGGTGCGGGCGTTCGTACGGGTGCGCTGACCACGAACCGGCAGACCGCGACGATGCCGCATGCCTCTGTAGCAGCCCAAGTCCATCAACCGCTTGATGTTGATGGACATCTCACGCCGCAGGTCGCCTTCAATCGTCAGCCGGCCGATCTCCTCGCGGATCTTTTCCAGGTCGGCGTCGGTCAGGTCCTTGACCTTCTTCGAATAGGGGATACCCACCGCTTCGCAGATCTTTTGCGCAGTCGGGCGGCCAATACCGTAAATGGCTGTCAGCCCGATTTCAGCGTGCTTATGCGGAGGTATATTGATGCCGGCAATTCGTGCCATGGTAATTCCTGTAGAGCCTTCAGCCTTGTCGCTGCTTGTGACGCGGATCGGTGCAGATCACGCGCACCACACCCTTGCGCCGGATGATCTTGCAATGGCGGCACATCTTTTTGACCGATGCCGAAACTTTCATGGTCTTCTCCTTATTCGCTCACTTCGCACGGAAGACGATGCGAGCGCGACTCAAATCGTAGGGCGTCAACTCGACGGTCACCTTGTCGCCGGGAAGGATGCGTATGTAGTGCATTCGCATCTTTCCGGAGATGTGTCCTAGCACGACGTGACCGTTCTCCAACTTCACACGGAAGGTCGCGTTCGGCAGGTTCTCGAGGATCTCGCCTTGCATCTGGATAACGTCGTCCTTGGCCATTACACCTCCTGACCAAGCACCGCCAGCCATAACTGCGATCCTTCAGCGCGAGGCCCAGCGAAAGACTTGCAAGCGGACGTACTCATATTTAGCCGGCCTTGAAGTTGGCCTTCTTCAGCAGCGACTCGTACTGCTGGCTCATGACGTAGCTTTGCACCTGCGCCCAGAAGTCCATCGTGACCACGACGATGATCAGCAGCGATGTACCACCGAAATAGAACGGGACGTTGTACTTCAACACGAGGAATTCCGGGAGCAGGCACACCAACGTGATATAGAACGCGCCGGCCAAGGTGAGCCGCGACAGAATCTTGTCAATGTAACGGGCTGTCTGCTCCCCAGGACGGATCCCTGGGATGAAGGCGCCGCTCTTCTTGAGGTTGTCCGCTGTTTCCCGGCTGTTGAACACAAGAGCCGTATAAAAAAAGCAGAAGAAGACGATCATGCCGGCATAGAGCAGCACATAAATCGGCTGACCCGGCGACAGCATGCTCGAAATATCCTTCAACCAACGCATGCCTTCGCCAGTGGCGAACCAACCGACGATCGTGGCTGGCAACAGGATGATCGACGACGCGAAAATAGGCGGAATCACGCCGGACATGTTCAACTTAAGAGGCAGGTGAGACGACTGTCCGCCATACACCTTGTTGCCCACCTGACGTTTTGCGTAATTGACGAGGATCTTGCGCTGCCCGCGCTCCACGAAGACAACCGCAAATGTCACGAAGACCACCAGGCCGACAATGAACAGCGCAGCAATGATGCTCATGGCTCCAGTGCTCACGAGTTCGAGCAATCCTCCAATAGCCCGGGGGAGGCCTGCCGCGATGCCAGCGAAGATAAGGATCGAAATTCCGTTGCCCAATCCCCGCTCGGTAATCTGCTCACCGAGCCACATCAGGAACATCGTCCCGGCGACGAGACTGACGACGGCCGTCATTCGGAAACCAAAGCCCGGATTGATCACCAAACCTTGAGAACCCTCAAGCGCGAGAGCGATCCCGAGTGACTGGAAAACAGCCAGCACCAAGGTACCGTAGCGCGTGTACTGGGTGATCTTTCTCCGCCCTGACTCACCTTCCTTCTTCAGCGCCTCCAGCGAGGGAACCACGTAGCTCATGAGCTGCATGATGATCGACGCCGAAATGTACGGCATGATACCCAGCGCGAACACCGTAAAACGCGATAACGCACCGCCCGAAAACATGTTGAACAGGCTGAGAATCCCGCCCTGTTGACCCTTGAATAGCTGCGCAAGCTGATCAGGATTGATACCAGGCACCGGGATGTGCGCGCCGACCCTGTAGACCACGAGCGCAAGAAGCAAAAAAACAAGCCGACGACGCAAATCGCCGAACTTGCCGCTCTTGGCGAGCTGGGCCGCGTTGGTTGCCACGTGATTACTGCCGTTCAAGCGGCGACCGAACCGCCAACAGCCTCGATCGCAGCCCTGGCTCCGGCAGTAGCGCCAATGCCTTTCAGCACGATCTTTGTGGTCAGTTCGCCAGACTTGATGACCTTGACGACACGCGCCAGTTCAGCCACCAATCTGGCCTGCTTCAGTGTGAGCAGGTCAACCTCTTCAACGCCAAGCTTCTGCAGATCAGCCAGCGTGACCTCGGCATTGAACTTAAGCGACGCAGACTTGAATCCACGCTTCGGAAGCCGTCGCTGCAGAGGCATCTGACCGCCTTCAAATCCAACCTTGTGAAATCCACCGGCGCGAGACTTCTGACCTTTGTGGCCCCGCCCGCAGGTCTTTCCCAATCCTGAGCCGATGCCGCGCCCCACGCGTCGATGCGCCTTCTTGCTGCCTTCGGCGGGCTTGAGGGTGTTAAGTTGCATCACAGCACCTGCACGAGATAGGAAATCTTGTTGATCATGCCGCGCACTGCCGGCGTGTCCTCGAGCTCGCGCACGCTATTTAGCTTTCGTAAGCCAAGGCCACGCACCGTTTCGCGGTGCGATTCCTTGGTGCCGATAGGACTGCGGACCAGCTTGACCGTCAAGGTCTTTCTTGCTTCATCAGCCATTGGCCGCTCCTTTTACCCGAAGATCTCTTCGACCGTCTTGCCGCGCTTGGCGGCCACCTCGGCCGGAGTGGTGGATCGGGTCAACGCGTCCAGCGTCGCCCGTACCATGTTGTACGGGTTGGTCGAGCCGTGGCTCTTGGCGACGATGTCAGTCACACCCATCACCTCGAAAACGGCGCGCATGGGACCCCCGGCGATGATTCCGGTGCCTGCGGGCGCCGGCGCAAGAAGGACCTTCGATGCACCATGCTCACCTTCGATGTTGTGATGCACGGTTCCGTTCTTCAGTGGCACCTTGAACATGTTCCGGCGTGCGGCTTCCATCGCCTTCTGGACAGCGACAGGCACTTCTTTCGCCTTTCCCTTGCCCATGCCAACCCGTCCGTCGCCGTCTCCAACGACAGTCAGTGCAGCGAAGCTCAAGGTACGGCCGCCCTTGACAACTTTCGTCACACGGTTGACCGCGATCATCTTTTCCTTCAAGCCGTCGTCGCGACCTTCGTCCTGGACGCGGGGCTGAAACTTGGCCATCCTAATTTCTCCAATCCGTCAGAACTGCAGGCCAGCTTCGCGAGCTGCATCGGCCAACGCCTTTACGCGTCCGTGATAGGCGAACCCCGCCCGATCGAACGCAACCCTTTGGACTCCGGCAGCCTTCGCTCTTTCGGCAATCCGGCGACCGATGAGCGCGGCTGCGGCGGCATTGCCACCCTTCCCCGCTGCCCCCAATTCCTCCCGCACCTCTTTCTCTATTGTCGAGGCAGTGGCCAATACGCGGGTTCCGTCGTCGGAGATGACATTCGCGTAGATGTGCAGGTTGGAGCGGAACACGGTGAGTCGCGCAACGTTCTGCTTGGCAATGCGGGCGCGGGTCTGGCGCGCCCGGCGAAGGCGTTGATCCTTCTTGTTCAAAGCGGTCATGAGAGCGGCTCCTTTACTTCTTCTTGGTCTCTTTCAGGATCACCCGCTCGTCGGAGTAGCGGATCCCTTTGCCCTTGTATGGCTCCGGAGGCCGAATCGCCCGCACTTCAGCAGCAACTTGACCAACGACCTGCCGATCCGCGCCCTTGATGATGATCTCGGTCGGTGTCGGCGTCTGAACAGTGATGCCCGCCGGCATATCCTTCACCACAGGGTGCGAGAAGCCGACCTGCAAATTCAGCTTCTGGCCCTGAGACGCCGCCCTGAAACCCACACCCACAAGGTTGAGCTTTCGCTCGAACCCGCGGCTAACACCATTCACCATGTTTGCTACGAGCGCGCGCATCGTGCCACTCATGGCATCGGCTTCAGAGGTGCTGTCCGAAGGGGAGAACATCAGTCTCCCGTCTTCGCTCTTGATGTTGACGAGGCGGTTCGCTGGTACGTTGAGAGTACCTTGCGGACCCTTGATGCTGATCTTCTCAGCATTGATCGACACGTCCACACCCTGCGGGACGGCGATCGGCATTTTTCCAACGCGGGACATTCGCTGAGACTCCCCTTAGGCGACGTAGCACAGCACTTCGCCGCCGATACCGGCCTGCCGTGCCTTCCTGTCGGTCATCACGCCCCTTGGCGTGGTGACGATTGCCACCCCGAGGCCATTCATTACATGCGGGATCTCGTGACGGCCCTTGTAAATCCGCAAACCAGGTCGACTGACGCGCTCAATACGTTCGATGACAGGCCGACCAGCGTAGTACTTCAATCGGATCTCGAGTTCCAGCTTCGGCTCACCCTTAACCGCGAAGTCGTCGATGTAGCCTTCGTCCTTCAAGACCTGGGCGATCGCGACCTTTAACTTCGACGACGGCATCGTCACGGTGGCCTTTTCGACCATTTGCGCATTGCGAATGCGGGTCAGCATGTCGGCGATTGGGTCACTCATGCTCATTACAGTTTCTCCCCAGCCGATTACCAGCTCGCCTTGACGACGCCAGGGATATCCCCCTTGAACGCCAGCTCGCGAATCTTGTTTCGAGACAACCCAAACTTACGAAACGTCCCACGCGGACGCCCCGTAATCTCGCACCGATTCCGCAAGCGCGTCGGGTTAGCGTTGCGCGGCAGCTTTTGCAGTTCGAGTCGAGCTGTGTAGCGCTCTTCCTCCGTCCGCTTGGCGTCGTCAACGATCGCCTTCAGTTCCGCATACTTGTTCGCAAACTTGGCGACAAGCGCTTCACGCTTGGCCTCTCGTTGCTTAAGTGAAAGTTTGGCCACGGGACACCTCAGTTCTTGAACGGGAAGCGGAAGGCAGCAAGTAGAGCCTTGCACTCGTCATCGTTCTTGGCAGTCGTCGTGATGCTGATGTTCATTCCGCGCAGCGCATCAACCTTGTCGTACTCGATCTCGGGGAAGATGATCTGCTCCTTTACCCCGACGTTGTAATTGCCTCGACCATCAAAGGAACGGCCCGAGATGCCACGGAAGTCCCGCACGCGAGGCAACGCGATCGTCACGAAACGATCGAGAAACTCGAACATTCGGGCGCCGCGGAGGGTCACCATGGTGCCGATGGGCACTCCCTCGCGGATCTTGAATCCCGCGATCGCTTTCTTGGACTTGGTGACCACGGGCTTCTGACCAGCGATCTTCGTGAGGTCGGAGACCGCGTTCTCCATCACCTTCTTGTCGGATACCGCCTCGCTCACACCCATGTTGAGCGTGATCTTGGTAATGCGCGGCACCTGCATGGTTGACTTGTACCCGAACTTCTTCATCAACTCAGGAACGATCTGCTCGCGGTAGACCTGCTGCAGACGGGCAGAACCTCTGGCTGCCGAGGGAGCCGCTTCCGCAGGCGCTGCTTTTTGTTTGGCCATGGCAATACCTTATGCCTCGATCTGTTCGCCGCTGGACTTGAAGATGCGCACCTTCCGCCCACCCTCAAGAAGCTTGATACCGACGCGGTCCGCCTTCCCCGTCGCCGGGTTATACATTGCCACGTTGGACTGGTGTATTGGCATCGTCTTTTCGATCACACCACCCGTCGTACCCTTCATCGGATTCGGCTTGGCATGCTTCTTGACGACATTCACACCCTCGACCAACAGGTGCTCCTCGTCTATGCGAGCGACCACCTCGCCACGCTTCCCCTTGTCACGCCCCGTCAGAACGATGACCTGGTCGCCCGTGCGAATCTTGTTCATGGCTGTCCTTCCTGACCGACCCTCAAAGCACTTCCGGCGCGAGCGAAACGATCTTCATGAAACGTTCGGTGCGCAATTCCCGAGTAACCGGACCAAAAATTCGGGTACCGATGGGCTCAAGCTTGGCGTTGAGCAGCACGGCCGCGTTGCCATCAAACTTGATCAGCGAGCCGTCTTGACGGCGCACGCCTTTTGCGGTACGAACGACCACGGCGCTATAGACCTCGCCCTTCTTTACCCGACCGCGTGGCGCCGCCTCCTTGATGCTGACCTTGATGATGTCTCCGATGCGGGCATAACGCCGCTTCGAGCCGCCGAGCACCTTGATGCACAGGACCCATTTCGCACCCGTGTTGTCCGCGACTTCAAGTCGCGATTCCATTTGGATCATGTTCTGTCCCCAACTTCTCCCGCCTCACCAACGGTGTCAGCGGTCAGTCTTGGGCCCGTGGATTGGGCGGAACCGGAAGCCGCTCAACCTCGCGGAGAGGCTTCCGAGCAGAACTTCTGGCGAAGCTAATAATTATTACCAGGATGTCATTCGCCGTCAAGCGGCATCGCGCGTTCGTGGCGCTCTCAAGCGGAGGTCAGTTGAGCCAGCAAGCTGCCTGCGTCGCTTACCTCAAACTTTCCCGGCGCCTCAATGTTAAGGGTTTTCACCTGTAGGTCCCGGATAAGCATGGAATATCGCTGACAGCGGATGCCCATGCCACGGGCGGTGAGATCAAGCGTGAGTCCCAACGCCCTCGTCCATTCCGCGCTGCCGTCGGCCATCATTCGGACCTTCCCCCATGTCTGCTGTTGCCGCCCCCAAGCACCCATTACGAACGGATCGTTGACGGACACGCACCAGATTTCGTCGACTCCCGCAGCCTTCAGCTCCGCGGCCTTTTCCACGTAGCCCGGAACGTGCCTGGCGGAGCAAGTCGGCGTAAATGCACCAGGAAGGCCAAAGATTGCGATTGTCTTGCCCGCCGCCTCCTTTTGAACATCGAAGCTGTTCGGACCCACGGCGCAGCCGTTTCCCTCGACTTCGATGTATTCATGGAGTGTACCGAGAGGCAGCACGGCTCCAACTTTCAGCATACGATTACTCCGCGCACCAGACGTGAAGGGAGGCGGGACCAGCGGCTCGCGACTCCTGCAAGTGGCCATAGGCCACGCCTGCCTTGATTTTGAACAGGCGCGACTTTCGGCCCAATGAACCCTACACCTCGCGGGCTTTTTCGACGAGGCGGGTCACATACCAGGACTTGGTCTTCGAGACCGGGCGGCCCTCCGCGATCTCGACCATGTCGCCCAGCTTGTATTCGCCGTTCTCGTCGTGCGCGTGGTACTTTCTCGAGCGAGCGACGATCTTGCCGTAGAGTTCGTGCTTGGCGCGGCGCTCCACCAGCACGGTAACCGTCTTTGCACGTTTATCGCTCACGATCCGGCCGACGAGCGTCCGTGTGTTCTTTTCGGGCTGTTGTTGACTGTCGTTCATTCAGCGTCTCCTTGACGCTTCTTCTCCGCCAGGATCGTTTTCGCCCGAGCGATGTCGCGCCGGGTCTCGCCCAGTTGAGCGTGGTTTGTCAATTGCTGCGTGGCCCTTTGCATACGCAGGCCGAAGTGCGCCTTCAACAGGTCAGACACTTCCTTTTCGAGCGCGGCGATGTCCTTACCGCGCAGATCCGATGCTTTGCTCATGGTGTTCTTCCTCACTGCCCCACTTGACGTGCGACGAACGTGCAGCGCAACGGCAACTTGGCAGCAGCCAATGTAAATGCCTCGCGCGCCAACGCTTCGGGTACACCATTGATCTCGTAGAGCACCTTGCCGGGCTGGATCTCGGCAACGTAGTACTCAGGGTTGCCCTTGCCGTTCCCCATACGAACCTCGGCCGGCTTCTGCGAGATCGGCTTGTCGGGGAAGATGCGGATAAAGATTCGACCCCCGCGCTTGATGTGGCGCGAGATGGCCCGGCGCGCGGCTTCGATCTGGCGTGCAGTGATTCGTCCGCGCTCGGTCGCTTTCAATCCGAACTCACCGAACGACACATTCGTGCCGCGCGTGGCAATGCCGGTATTGCGACCCTTCTGCTCCTTGCGAAACTTGCGGCGTGCTGGTTGAAGCATGCTTATTCTCCTTTGGCGTCGCCCGGCGTCGAAGCCTTTCGCACGACACGCTTGGCCGCCGGCGAGCGGGACGCTGCGTCGCCTCCGGCCGACTTGTCAGCGCCCTCTACCGGCGCCACCTGACGTGGCCCCCGGTCGCGATCTCCGCCGCCCCGCGGCCCCCGACGGTCGCCAGGTGCACCCGGGCGCGGACCGCGACGGGGACGGCGCTCTTCTTCCGCCACATCGGTCTTCAGCTGCGGCGCCTCGCCGTTTGCGAGACGATCACCACGGTAGACCCACACCTTGACGCCGATCACGCCATAGGTCGTCTTGGCTTCGGAAAAGCCATAGTCAATATCCGCCTTCAGCGTGTGAAGAGGTACCCGGCCTTCGCGATACCATTCCGTACGAGCGATTTCGATGCCGTTCAGGCGACCGGCACTCATAATTTTGATGCCCTGCGCTCCCAAGCGCATCGCGTTCTGCATCGCACGCTTCATCGCGCGCCGGAACATGATGCGCTTCTCGAGCTGCTGCGTAATGGAGTCGGCGATCAGCTGGGCGTCGACCTCCGGCTTTCTCACCTCTTCGATATTTACCGCGACGGGCACACCAAGGCGCTTTGTCAACTCCGCCTTGAGATTCTCGATGTCCTCGCCCTTCTTACCGATCACAACTCCGGGGCGCGCCGAGTAAATCGTGATGCGGGCATTCTTGGCCGGACGCTCAATCGTGATGCGCGATACCGCAGCATTCTTCAGCCGCGTTTTCAGGTACTCGCGGACCTGCAGGTCTTCGGCCAGCATCCCGGCAAAGTTGCGGTTGTTGGCGTACCAGCGCGAACCCCATGCCCGCGTGACCGGCAGACGGAAGCCGGTTGGATGGATTTTTTGTCCCATGTTGGTGCCCTTTCAGTCGCCGACCGTCACGAAGATGTGGCAAGTCGGCTTGCTGATCCGATTGCCGCGGCCCTTGGCTCGGGCAGAAAAACGCTTAAGTGTCGCGCCCTGCTCGACGTAGATCGACTTCACTGTCAACTCGTCAATGTCGGCGCCGTCGTTGTGCTCAGCGTTTGCGATCGCCGACTCCAACGCCTTCTTCACAATGACGGCAGCCTTCTTCGGAGTGAACGCGAGGATATTGAGTGCCTGATCGACCTTCTTGCCGCGGATCAGGTCGGCCACGAGGCGACCCTTGTCGACCGAAAGGCGGACACCGCGCACGCTTGCTCTGGTTTCCATAGTCGATCCTTACCTCTTGGCCTTCTTGTCGGCCGGATGGCCTTTGAAGGTGCGGGTGTGAGCGAACTCGCCGAGCTTGTGTCCAACCATCTGATCGGAGACATAAACCGGTACGTGCTGCTTGCCGTTGTGAACGGCAATCGTCAGACCGATGAACTCCGGAAGGATGGTGGAGCGACGCGACCAGGTCTTGATCGGCTTCTTGTCCTTGGTCGCCGACGCCCTTTCCACCTTGCTCATCAGGTGGTGATCGACGAACGGACCTTTTTTCAGTGAACGGGCCATTTGTGGGTCCCCTTCCTCACTTCTTCCGACGCGAGACGATAAACGTCTGCGTCCGCTTGTTGCTGCGCGTGCGATAACCCTTGGTGAGGGTATTCCATGGCGACACTGGATCTTGCCCTTCGCCCGTACGGCCTTCGCCGCCGCCGTGCGGGTGGTCGATCGGGTTCATTGCCACGCCTCGGACCGTCGGACGAATACCTCGCCAGCGCATTGCCCCGGCCTTGCCATAGTGCTGCAGGCTGTGCTCCTCGTTACTCACCTCGCCGATCGTCGCGCGACAGTCGATATGAACCCGACGGACCTCGCCGGAGCGCAGGCGCACCTGGGCATAGCTGCCTTCGCGCGCCATCAACACCACCGAAGTGCCCGCGGATCGCGCAAGCTGCGCGCCCTTGCCTGGCAACATCTCAACGCAATGGATGGTCGAGCCCACCGGGATGTTGCGAATAGGAAGTGCGTTGCCCGCCTTAATGGGCGCCTCAGACCCAGAGAGGATCGTTGAACCGACATCCAGACCGCGAGGCGCAATGATGTAACGACGCTCACCGTCCGCATAGCAGACGAGTGCGATGTGAGCCGTGCGGTTGGGGTCGTACTCAATGCGCTCGACCTTCGCCGGAATTGCATCCTTGTTACGCCGGAAGTCGACCACGCGGTAGTGATGCTTGTGGCCGCCACCCTTATGGCGCATCGTGATGTGGCCGTTGTTGTTCCGGCCTGCGTTCTGCTTTTGGGGCTCGAGCAGGGACGCCTCGGGCTTTCCTTTATGCAGATGCTTGTGCACCACTTTCACCACCGCACGGCGGCCGGGTGATGTGGGCTTGACTTTAACGACTGCCATTTAAGCGGACTCCCCGGAGAAATTCAGCTCCTGACCCGGCGCCAATGCCACGTACGCCTTCTTCACGTGGTCACGCCGGCCCATGGAGCGGCCGAAGCGCTTGACCTTGCCCTTTTGGTTAACCGTCTGCACTGACGCGACCTCGACCTTGAACATAAGCTCGACCGCGGCCTTGATCTCGGGCTTGGTGGCGTCGCGCAGTACCTTGAACAGCACCTGGTTATGCTTTTCGCCGACCGTGGTGGCCTTTTCGGAGACGATAGGCTCCACGAGCACCTGCGCCAGGCGACCTTCGTCGAATTTGCGCTGTGCGCTCATCCCAACATCTCCTTCAGCTGTTCCATTGCGCGCCTAGTGACAAGCACCTTCTTGTAGAAGACGAGCGACAGCGGGTCAGCGTAACGAGGCTCCACCACCAGCACGTTGGCCAAGTTGCGCGAGGCCAGGAGCAAGTTGTCGTCGACCGAATCGGATATCAACATCACGGAGTCAAGGCCCATTTGCTTGAGCTTCTGGGCCAGCAGCTTCGTCTTCGGAGCGTCGACGCTGATCGCGTCCACCACCGCCAGACGACCTTCGCGCGCAAGCTGGGAAAGGATTGCAGCCATTCCCGCGCGGTACATCTTCCTGTTCAGCTTCTGGCTGAAATTCTCGTCGGGGCTGTTTGGGAAGATGCGACCACCCCCTCGCCACAACGGCGAGGATGTCATACCCGCACGGGCGCGACCCGTACCCTTCTGCCGCCAGGGCTTCTTGGTGCTGTGCTTGACCGCCCCTCGATCCTTCTGCGCCCGCGTGCCTTGCCGCGCATTCGCCGTATAAGCGACGACGACCTGATGCACCAGCGCCTCGTTGTAGTCACGCGCAAAGACGGTGTCAGGTGCTTCGACCGTGGAGGTGGACTGACCCTGCTCGTTCAGGAGCTCAAGTCGCATCACTGGGCTCCTTTCTTGACTTTCAGCTTGACAGCCGGGCGAACAACGACATGAGCGTTCTTGCTGCCAGGTACGGCGCCCTTGACCAACAATAGCTGACGGGCTTCATCGACGCGCACGACGTCAAGGTTTTGGGTAGTGACCGTTTCGTCACCCATATGGCCCGACATCTTCTTGCCCGGAAATACCCGTCCCGGATCCTGCGCCATGGAAATAGAACCGGGCACGTTGTGCGACCGACTGTTGCCGTGAGACGCGCGCTGCGAACCGAAGTTGTGACGCTTGATCGTGCCCGCGTAACCCTTGCCGATGGATGTGCCCTGCACGTCCACGAGCTGCCCCGCCGCGAAAAGTGTGACCGGCAGCATCGAACCGGGCTTGTACTGGTTCGCGACCTCAGCATCGACGCGAAACTCTTTGAGGACTTGACCGGCTTCGACGCCGGCCTTTGCCAGGTGACCGGCCTCGGGCTTGCTGACACGGGAAGCCTTGCGAGTACCAAACGCGACTTGAACTGCGCTGTACCCGTCGGTCTCGGTCGTCTTGACTTGGGTGACGCGGTTGTTGGACACGTCAAGCACCGTCACCGGGATGGCGTCGCCATCATCGGTGAAGATGCGCATCATGCCCACCTTGCGCCCCAGCAATCCGAGGCGATTGCTCAGACTCATGGTTTTTCTCCAATGCCTGACATCGATTGGCCAGGCTGATCAGGTAAAAGACCAGCACTCAGGGCTGGTCCGAGAAAAGCTTCATATTGTAGCAGCACGCGATTAGCGCGCCTGCTGCTACAGCTACTGCAGCTTGATCTCCACATCAACACCTGCAGGAAGATCGAGCTTCATAAGGGCATCGACCGTTTTGTCGGTCGGATCCACAATGTCCATAAGGCGCTGATGGGTACGGATTTCGAACTGGTCCCGCGAGGTCTTGTTGACGTGCGGCGAGCGCAGGATATCGAAACGTTGCAGACGTGTTGGCAGGGGAACCGGACCCCTGACGATGGCGCCGGTCCGCTTGGCGGTATCGACGATCTCGAGCGCTGACTGGTCGATCAGCTTGTAGTCGAACGCTTTGAGGCGGATACGGATCTTCTGCTTTTGCATGACGAGTCCCTTTAAAAAGAACAAAGCGGCCGCCGAGGCCGCGGTGAAGTGGAACCCGGGCGCGGCGCGCCCAGGTCGTCACGCGAAAGGCGTTTACTCGATGATCTTGGCGACGACCCCGGCGCCCACGGTGCGGCCGCCCTCACGAATGGCGAAGCGCAGACCTTCTTCCATCGCGATCGGGGCGATCAGCTTGACCGTGATGCTCACGTTGTCGCCCGGCATCACCA
>DASTGE010000383.1:0-4930 GCA_035719405.1 Burkholderiaceae bacterium | reverse complement strand
GAGCGTTGGTTGAAGGTGAACGACGACGGCTCCGGCGGCCGGACGCTGCATGAGCTTGCCGCAGAGTATGGCGTGAGCGCGGAACGCATTCGCCAGATCGAAGTGGCCGCCATGAAGAAGATGCGCAAGGCGCTGGATGTCGACGCTGCCTGAGCAGCGTTAAGCAAGACAGCGCAAGCGCTGTAATCGGCGGAACCGCTGCCGGCAAGGGGGGCATCAAGGCCCAGCAAGCTTTGATGCCCTTCTGGCGTTTCGCACGGTCATTTCAAGCATAGCGCCGACATCTTTGGATTTGGACGCTACTCCGATTCCTTGATCATCCGACCGGCCGTCGGCTGCGTCGGTCTGGCGTTTGCCGGGTAAAGGCGGGAGAAGATGCCGATCTGCTCGTCCGATGCCGACACCGGCTGCTTCATCACCAGCCATAACACACCTTCGGTGCACGGCGGCGTCGTCAGGGATCCCATGTACGTGTAGTAGGCGCCTTCGGTTGGCAGCAGTTGCCGCGGATCGAGCGGCGCGGGGGCGGCCTGCTCCTCACCCTTTTCCAATGGCAGGTGGTTCCATACCGTCTGTATCACGGGCTGACCGGCTCCCCGCTCCAGCAGCACCGCGACCACTGCGAGACGTCCTTCCGCATCGCGGTGGATCAAATGCACGGACAGGTCATACTGCTTCCCAGCGATGCGCTCTTCCGATGGGCGGTGGAAGTGGAACTGAACCAGGTCGTAGCGGCGACCCAGCACTCGAATGAAGTTGCCCGGTTCCAGATTCACCTGGACCGTATGGCCGTTGTCAATCACACGAAAAGCGCTGGGGTGGTAGTGGAATTCGATCGGGTCCAGCTGAAGCCTGAAGCCATCGCGAATATCGATCGGGCTTTGGCGCGAGCCGGTGGCGCACTTCGCGAACTCGTGCGAGAGGCGCCCCCATGCTGCGGGCCCGGTTTCACCCTCATACGACCACTGCGGCGGCCCCTGGCGCACCACCTTCGGTGGATGACGCCTCGGAGCAGGTGCGGGTCGCGGCGCTGGCCGCAGCACGAGCGAGCCGTCCGACGCTGTCTCTTTCGGCGACCCGAGCTTTTGAACGAGCGCTTGGCCCAGGGCCTCGACGGAGTCGATCGTCGCGGACGAAGCGGTACGATCGGACGGCGGAGAAGGCTTCGCCTCCTCCGCGGAGGATCTGGGCGTATTGTCGTTCGCCAGCAGACCAGCAGGTTGCAGCAGAACAAGCAGCCACAGTAGGGCCAATGACCGGGACAGCATCCCGGCGCTATCGGCGATTTGACTGCGGAGCTTGAGGGCCGAGGCAGGGGGCGGCGAAGAGTCGTCGGAATGCGCCCTCAGGCGCGCACGCGCGGGTTCACCCAGATCCAGGCAATCAAGCCCACACTCAGCATGAGCACCGACGCCAGCGCGAGCGCGATCGTCGAATGCATGACGAGCGGTGAGATCACCCCCGCGACCAGACCGTTCGCAGCGCTGCCGATGAAGGCCTGCAACGATGAGGCCATGCCCCGGCGGTCGGGCGCCAGATCGAGCACCATGAGGGTCACGACCGGCACCATCAGCGCCCAGCCAAAGGCGAACACGGCGATGGGCGGCAGCGCCCAGGCAGGATGCGGCGGCAGCATCAGATTGAGCGCCACGTTCAGCACCGACACGCCAATCATGATTGCGAAGCCCCATCGGACCTGGCGCTCGCGTGGAACGTTCCCGGCCAGACGGCCGCTGAGTGCCGAGCCGCCGACGATGCCGCCGATCGTCAGAGAGAAGAACCAGAAGAAATGCTCGGGCGGAAGCTTGAGATGCTCGCCCAGGAAAACGGGGGCCGACAGCACGTACAGGAACATCCCGTTGAACGGGATGCCGCTGGCCAGGGCAAGCATCAGAAAGCGCGGACTCGAGCCGAGCTCCCAATACCCATGCAACAGGTTCGCTGCGTGGAAGGGCTGTGCGTGCGAAGCATGCAGCGTTTCAGGCAGCAAGCGCCAGTTGGCCAGCCAAAGCACAACGCCGACAAGCGCGAAAAACCAGAAGATCGAATGCCAGCCGATATGAACGAAAAGAAACCCGCCGATCATCGGAGCGACCGCCGGCGCAACGCCGAAATAGATCGTCACCTGCGACATCACACGCTGCGCCTCGGACGGCGGGAACATGTCGCGGATGATCGCCCGCGATACGACGATGCCGGCGCCGGCCGACATGCCCTGCAGCGCACGGTACATCACGAGCTCGCCGATCGACTCTGACAGCGCCGAGCCGACAGAGGCCAGCGTGAAGATCGCCACTCCGCCCAACACCAGTGGCCTGCGCCCGAAGCTGTCGGCCAACGCACCGTGGAAGAGGTTCATGACCGCGAAGCCGAACAGGTATGCAGACAGTGTCTGCTGCATCTGAACGGGAGTGGCACCCAGTGACTGGGCGATGCCTGTGAAGGCGGGAAGGTAGGTGTCGATGGAAAACGGCCCGAGCATGCCCAGGCACGCAAGCAGCAGTGCAAGCGACCAGCGCGGCGCGCGCCAGAGGGTGTGGGCATCGGGGTTCATCGGAGGCGCGCAGTGTAGCGATCCATAGGGGCCTGGACGGGCAAAACTCAGGGCCCCCGTTGGGCTGGGGCGCTTTGCCGTGACATACGCCGTTGCCGGCTTGTTTCGTGGGCCTGTCACATGCCTCGGTGGCGCCTGGTCTGGTACGGCAACCCGGCGCGGGCCCGCGTTTCTGGCGCCCAGGCTCCCGATGGGAAGATGTGGAGTGCGCCGATAGGCCGGATTCTGTGCACCGCGATCGCTCGCGGTGTGACCGCCATTCCTCTGGGCCGTGGATCACTCGCACGGCTCGGTGCTACCTACCCGCCGGCTCCGCGGGCCACATCATCGCCGGCCTATTTGGTATTGCTGCGCGTAGAGATTGCCCGTTTCACCCTCGCCGGCCGTGTCTCGCACAAGCCGACCAGACTCGTCTCTGTTGCTCTGATCCTCGCCTCGCGGCGGACAGGTGTTACCTGCTACGCTGCCCTGTGCAGTCCGGACCTTCCTCCCGTGCCGTTTTTGCAAACTGGCACCGGCGGCGGTCTGGCGCACTCCACCATTGCATTATCCCGTGGACGCAAGGAGCCCGCATGAAAGCATCGAATGTCCTGGACACCATCGGCGACACGCCGCACATCCGCATCAACCGGCTGTTCGGGCCGCAGGCCGAGGTCTGGGTCAAGTCCGAGAGATCCAACCCGGGCGGATCGATCAAGGACCGCATCGCACTGTCGATGGTGGAGGCCGCCGAGCGATCCGGCGCCTTGAAGCCTGGCGGCACGATCGTCGAGCCGACGTCGGGCAATACCGGCATCGGCCTGGCGATGGTCGCAGCCGTGAAGGGCTACGGACTCGTTCTGGTGATGCCCGAGAGCATGTCGATCGAGCGGCGCAGACTGATGCTGGCCTACGGCGCACGCTTCGAGTTGACCCCTCGCGAGAAAGGCATGAAGGGCGCGATCGAGAAGGCCAGCGAGATTGTTGCCACAACCCCGGGCGCCTGGATGCCCCAGCAATTCGACAATCCCGCCAACATCGAAGTGCATGCCCGCACGACGGCGACCGAAATCGCTGCCGACTTCCCGGAAGGATTCGACGCCCTCGTCACCGGAGTGGGGACGGGAGGTCACATCACTGGCTGCGCAAAGGTGCTCAAGGCAAAGTGGCCGAGGTTGAGGGTATTCGCGGTGGAGCCTGCCGCGTCACCCGTGATCAGCGGCGGTAAACCCTCGCCCCACCCGATTCAAGGCATCGGGGCCGGTTTCATACCCCATAACCTCCAGACCGAGCTGCTTGATGGCGTGATCCTCGTGGAGGCGGAAGACGCGCGCGAGATGGCACGCCGCTGTGCCCGCGAGGAAGGGTTGCTGGTGGGAATCTCGAGCGGCGCAACGCTGGCGGCAATCGCTCGCAAGCTGGGGGAGCTGCCCGCCGGCGCCAGAGTGCTCGGCTTCAACTACGACACCGGCGAGCGCTACTTATCGATCGAGGGCTTCCTTCCGGCCTGAACACCGAAGGGTCGTCATAAAAAGAGTGATTGTCGTTCGCTGCCCACCAACCCGGCACGCCGAGAACGGGCAGCGGAAGGAACGGCTTCATGATCAGATGCGGAACATCGAGCGCACCCGCGACGTCGATGAGCACATGCGCGGTATGCATCTTGCGCGGCATTTGCAGCTTCTCGAGAAGTGCATGCCCCACGATCAACACAGATGCCTCCCGCCATCGCGCTCGCTCGTCGACGAACAACCGGCGCCACTGTCTTCGCCGCAAGGCATCGACGAGCTCCTGAGGCCCGCGAAACCACGCTCCGCTCTCGTCGAACAGAGTCAACGCATCACGCAATGTGCCACGTATTCCCGTGATGCCCCGGCGCGCGATCTCCCCAGCATGCAATTCGCTCACGCGAACCTTCATTGCCGGTTCTCGCAGCCATACCAAGCCATTGAAGAAGTCATGCAGCGATTCGCGCGTCGGAATTTCGCCTCGCTCATGCACGACGGTTTCGTACGCCTGAGCAGCCCCGCGTGCCGCGTGCGGCACGAAGCGATGCTGCAGCGAAGAAGGCCGCTCCGCGTTGAGCGCATCCCAGAGAGACTCGCCACCGCGCCATCTCGCCTCGATCCGTGCGCCAGGCTCGCGATACGCGGCCAGCCATGGTTGCTGCCAGTCAATGGGCTCGATCACTTCTTACAACCCAGCGACAGCCAACGCCATCGACAGGCCCTGTCCCGCGCGCGCAGCGTCTGCCCGTGCCGCTCCACCGGCTCATCGAACTCGCCAGTTCAAAGTCTCGCCACCCGCGAGAGGCTTCAGCACTGTGTCGCCAAAGGGCACCGTCTGCGGGATGGTCCAGGCCTCGCGAACCAAGGTGACAGTGCCCGTGTTGCGGGG
>DASTGE010000382.1:0-34768 GCA_035719405.1 Burkholderiaceae bacterium | reverse complement strand
GCGACGTTTTCCGGCTTCACGCCACCGTCCACGTCGAGCCGGATCACGTGCCCCGTGCGCCGGGATGAGCGTCGATGCGCTCGCGGGCGGCGCGCAGCTTGGGGAGCGTCGAGGCGATGAATCCCTGGCCGCCGAAGCCCGGGTTCACCGACATCAGCATCACGAGGTCGACTCGATCCATCACATGATCGAGCCATTGCAGCGGCGTGGCCGGGTTGAACGCCAGGCCGGCCATGCAACCATGGTCGCGGATCAGCGAGAGGGTGCGGTCCACATGCCGGCTGACCTCGGGATGGAAGCTGATGAGCCCCGCGCCCGCCTTCGCGAAGGCGGGGACGAGCGCATCCACGGGCTCGACCATCAGGTGCACGTCCCTCAGCGCCTGCGACGCGGAGGGCCGAAGGGCTTCGCACACCATGGGACCCACGCTGAGATTGGGCACGTAATGGTTGTCCATCACGTCGAAGTGGATCCAGTCCGCGCCGGCCTCGACCACACGGTACACCGACTCCCCGAGCCTTGCAGAGTCGGCCGAAAGGATGCTGGGGGCGATGATCGTGGGCTGTTTCATGTGCCGCTTCAAGGTGAGGCTGCCGGATGGTCGAGCAGCTGGCGCAACGAGATCAAAGGCATGGTTCGGACTCTCCGGACGTTGTGACTCCCTCTCTCACTTCACGGGAGAAAGGGCGGCGGAAAGATGACGGCTCGCCAGCACGTGGTCGGCGACTTCGGCAAGCCCGCTGAAGATGCGCTGCGGCTTCGCCTCCCAGACGGGCCTGCCGGCGTTGTAGCCGTATGGCACCGCCCACGCCTGCACTCCCGCATTGCGCGCCGCCTCCACGTCGATATGGGAATCGCCGACATGTGCCATCCGCCGCGTGTCTCCTTGCAGCACCTGGACCACGTGGCGAAGCACGCTTGCGTGGGGCTTGCGCTCGGGCAAAGAATCGCCGCCAAGCACGAGGTCGAACAGGTCGTGCAGCGCGGCGGCGCGCAACAGGGTCAGCGCATGCCGCAGCTCCTTGTTCGATACGCACGCCAGCCGCACTCCCGCCTGCCTGAGCCTCGTCAAGCCGTCGTGAACTCCCTCGTAAGGACTTGCATGCCGTCCAAGTGTGGAGGCGAGTTCGTGCTCGAAGCGATCGAGCACGGCATCGCTTTTCACATGGTCGGACACAACCGGCCGCTCGAGAAAAATGCGCGCGAGAAGCTTGAGCATGAGTGCGCGCGATCCTTCGCCGATGAGACGTGCGATTTCCGCGTGCGGACGCGGGTCGATGCCGTGCGCCTGCAGTGCGTTGTTGGCCGCCTGGGCGATCTCGCCGGCCGTGTCGAGCAGCGTGCCGTCGAGGTCGAAGCTGATGATGTCAAAGCTCATCGTCAATCCGCGCTCACCCTGTGCCCGCAGCATTCCACGACGAGATCGGCCAGGCGCTGCGGCGTCAGGCCGAAGTGCTCGAACACGGCAGCGGCAGGGGCGGACTCGCCATAACTGTCCACGCCGAGCGCGGCCACGCATCCGTACTGCCCCCACCAGCGCGTGACGCCCGCCTCGACGCCGATGCGGGGCAGGCCATGCCCAAGCACCGATTCGCGCCATGCCTTGTCCTGCCGGTCGAACAAGGTGGTCGACGGCATCGACACCACGCGCACCGGAACGCCCCGCTCATCGAGCAGACGCTGGACCGCCATGGCAAGCGACACCTCCGAGCCGGTGGCCAGGATCACCGCCTGCGCCCCGTCGCGGTCGCTCAGCACATAGCCCCCGCGCTCAATCTCGAGCACCTGCTCGGCGCTTCTCGACTGCGCGGGAAGGTTCTGCCGCGACAGCAGCAAGGCCGTCGGACCATCCCGGTTTTCCAGGCCATGCAGCCATGCCACTGCCGTTTCCGCGGCATCGCAGGGGCGCCATACGTCGAGGTTAGGCATCAGCCGCAGGCTCGCGGCGTGCTCGACGCTCTGGTGCGTGGGGCCGTCTTCGCCGAGCCCGATGGAGTCGTGGGTGAACACATGGACGACGCGCTGTTTCATCAGCGCTGCCATGCGGATCGCATTGCGGCTGTAATCGCTGAAGGTGAGGAAGGTGCCGCCATAGGGAATGAAGCCGCCGTGCAGCGCCATGCCGTTCATGATCGCCGCCATCGCGAACTCGCGCACGCCGTAATTGATGTGCCGTCCGCCGCGCTCGCCGCCCCGCACGGCGCCACAGCCGGGGAACTCGGTGAGGTTGGATGCGGTGAGGTCGGCGCTTCCGCCGATCAATTCGGGAAGCCTGGGGGCCAATGCGGCAATCAGCTTCTGCGAGGCCTTGCGTGTGGCCTGTGTCTCCTGCGACGGTCCGAATTCCGCCATCACCGCCAGGCGCGTCTCCTCGAAGTCGCGCGGCAGGTCACCGTTCATTCGACGGACGAACTCGGCGGCCAACGCCGGATGCTCGGCGCGATACGCCGCGAAGCGCTGTGCCCACTGCGCCTCGCGCACGGCACCGAGCTTGCGCGCCTCCCAGCGGGTACGAATGTCCGCGCGGATCTCGAACGGCGCCTCATTCCAGCCGATCGTCTCGCGCACACGGGCGATCTCTTCGGAGCCCAGCGGCTCGCCGTGGGCCTTGGCCGTACCGGCCCGTTGCGGCGAACCCTTGCCGATGGTCGTGCGGCAGACGATGAGCGTCGGCCGCTCCACGCTCATCTTCGCCATCGCGATTGCCTGCCCGATGGCCGTCACATCGTGCCCGTCCACAGGACCCAATACATTCCATCCATAGGCCTTGAAACGCCCAATGGTGTCGTCATTGAACCAGCCCGACACCGGCCCGTCGATCGAGATGCCGTTGTCGTCGTACAGCACGATGAGCTTGTCGAGCTTGAGCGTGCCGGCCAGCGAGCAGGCTTCGTGGCTGATGCCTTCCATCAGGCAACCGTCGCCCACGAATGCATAGGTGTAGTGGTCGACGATGCAATGCCCGGGCCGGTTGAATTCGTCGGCCATCAGCTTCTCGGCGAGGGCGAAGCCGACGGCGTTCGCAATGCCTTGTCCCAACGGTCCTGTCGTGGTCTCCACACCCGGCGTCACACCCACTTCCGGATGTCCCGGGGTCTTGCTGTGAAGCTGCCGGAAGCGCTGCAATTCCTCCATCGGCAGGTCATAGCCAGCCAGATGCAGCAGGGCGTAAAGCAGCATCGACGCGTGCCCGTTGGACAGCACAAAGCGGTCGCGATCGGCCCATTTGGGGTTCGCCGGGTTGTGGCGCAAATGCCCGTGCCATAGTGCGACCGCCATCTCGGCCATGCCCATCGGCGCTCCCGGGTGGCCGGAATTGGCGCGTTGCACGGCATCCATCGCCAACGCGCGCAGCGCATTGGCCATCTCGTGGTTCTGCCCGTTGTCGTCACGCACGACGCGTTCAGT
Source organism: Burkholderiaceae bacterium (assembly GCA_035719405.1). Taxonomy (GTDB): domain Bacteria; phylum Pseudomonadota; class Gammaproteobacteria; order Burkholderiales; family Burkholderiaceae_C; genus CAMLIZ01. The sequence continues at coordinate 31,360 of DASTGE010000382.1, read as the reverse complement.
GGATGAAGCGCTCATGATCGTTTTCTCCCTTCTCTCTCAAAGCGCGCCGTGCGAACCCTGCCGGCGCTCCATCATTCGCCAGATGAAAGGCGTGAAGATCAGCTGCATCGCCAGTTCCATCTTCCCGCCCGGCACCACAATGGTGTTGGCGCGCGACATCCACGCGTTGTGGATCATGTTGAGGAGGTACGGGAAGTCGATTCCCTTCGGATTGGCAAAGCGGATCACGCAGATACTCTCGTCGGCTGTCGGGATGCTGCGTGCTATGAAGGGATTGGACGTATCGACGATCGGCACGCGCTGGAAGTTCACGTGCGTATGAGTGAACTGAGGGCAGATGTAATTCACGTAATCGGGCATGCGTCGCAGGATGGTGTCGGTGACGGCCTCGGTCGAATAGCCGCGCACGTTCTTGTCGCGCCACAGCTTCTGGATCCACTCGAGGTTGATCACCGGCACCACGCCGATGAGCAGGTCCGGGTATTTGGCGATATTGACTTCCGGCGTCACGACCGCGCCGTGCAGGCCTTCGTAGAACAACACGTCGGTGCTCGAAGGCAGGTCTTCCCACTCGGTGAAGGTGCCCGGTTCCTGCTTGTAAGGTGCGGCTTCGGCGTGGTCATGCAGGTACTTGCGGCAGCGGCCGGTGCCGGACTCGCTGTAGCTGCGGAACAGTTGCTCCAATTCGTGGAAAAGGTTGTTCTCGGGGCCGAAATGGCTGAAGTGCTCGTTGCCGGCCTTTTCGGCTTCTGCCTGCCGCTGGCGCATTTCCAGGCGGTCGTAACGATGGAAGCTGTCGCCTTCGATAATTGCCGCCGTTACGCCTTCGCGGCGGAAGATGTTCTCGAAGGTATGGGTGACGGAGGTGGTGCCGGCGCCTGACGAGCCGGTGATGGCGATAATGGGGTGGCGTTCGGACATGGTTGGCATCCGGAGAGTGGGTGGGGTTTCGGTGGGAGCCGTGCAATTCGGTGCCCCCCTCACCCCAGCCCTCTCCCCCTGCCTCGTGGAGAAGAAGCGCATATTTGCACCCTCTCCCGCTTGCGGGAGAGGGCTGGGGTGAGGGTCCATCGCGCAAGCCCTGTCTCAAGTCAACGCGAGTGCGTCAATCCCGAAACAAGCTTCTCTCGTGAAACAACGGCGTCCCCGGATCGCGCGTCGCAGGCTCGTGGTGGTACCTTTCGATCCGCTCCACCTCATTGCGCGACCCGAACAACAGCCCGATGCGCTGATGCAGCGAACTCGGCGGCACGCACATCACGGGCTGCCTCCCCGTACTCGCACGCCCGCCTGCCTGCTCCACGATAAAACCGATGGGATTGGCCTCGTACAGCAACCGCAGCCGGCCGTTCTTCGTCGGGTCCTTGTTGTCGCGCGGGTACATGAAGACGCCGCCGCGCATCAGGATCCGATGCGCCTCGGCGACCATCGACGCGATCCAGCGCATGTTGAAATCCTTGCCGCGCGGCCCTGTCCTGCCAGCCAGGCATTCGTCGATGTAGCGCTTGACCGGTGTCTCCCAAAACGGCTGTTGGACGCGTTGATCGCGAACTCCTGTGTGTCGGCGGGAATGCGGATCGTCGGGTGCGTCAACATGAATTCGCCAAGATTGGGGTCGAGCGTGAAGCCCGCCGCCCCATTGCCCACCGACAGCACGAACATCGTCGTGGGGCCGTAAAGGGCATAGCCCGCCGCGACGAGGGCCTTGCCGGGCTGAAGGAAGTCCTCCTCCTTCACATCGCGGCCCGTCTCGATCACGTCCTGAGGCGCACGCAGGATGCCGAAGATGCTGCCCACCGACACGTTCACGTCGATGTTGCTGGAGCCGTCGAGCGGATCGAACACGAGCAGGTACTTGCCGCGCGGGTAATGGGATGGAATCTGGTACGGCTGGTCCATCTCCTCCGACACCATCCCCGCGCAATGTCCGCCCCATTCGTTCATCTCGATGAAGGTGCGATTGCCGATCACGTCAAGCGGCTTCTGCGTCTCGCCTTGCACATTGACCGCGCCGACCGTTTCCTCGTGGCCGGCCAGCCTGCCGAAAGCGACCGCACGCGCGATCGCCTTGCATGCGAGTGCAACATCGAGCACGAGGGCGTTGAAATCTCCGCTGGCACCCGGAAAGCGGCGACGCTGCTCGATCAGGTACTGCGTGAGTGTGAAGCGTTGTGGCACGGGCATGATGATCCTCACTCGATCGTGACGGACGCCTGGCGCAAGGCAGTCGCGTGCCATTGGCGCAGATCGGCGATGGTGACGCCCTGCAGGCTTTGCAGGACGCACGCTGCGCCGCCGAAATCGTGGTGCGCGGTGAACTCGTTGGGCGTGACGATGACGGGCAATCCCGCTCCACGCGCAGCCTTCAGTCCGTTGGCGGAGTCCTCCAGGGCGAGGCAGGCTCCCGCCTCGAAGCCGAGCCGCTGCAGCGTCTGGAGGTACACCTGCGGGCGCGGCTTCTTCAAGGGGGCGGTCGAGCCGTCTTCGATGACATGGAATCGATAGCGCCAATCAGGCCCGATCGCACGCGCGAGCAACGCCGACACGTTGACGGGCGAGGTGGTCGTCGCGATGGCCAGCGAGAGGCCGGCCGCATGCCCCGCTTCGATCAGCGCGAGCACGCCGGGCCTCAAATGCACCAGGCCCTCGTTCACCATCCGCTCGTAGAACGCGGTCTTCAGGTCGTGCACGTGCTGGACCGTGTCTTCGAGCGCGCGGGCTTCGATGGACTTCACATTGCCGCGCACCTCGTTCCAGTAGTGGACGATGCGCTCCTTGCCGCCCGACACTTCCAGCAGCCGCGTGTACAGCGGCACATCCCAGTGCCAGCTGAGCCCGGCTTCCGCAAATGCCGCATTGAAGGCGTCCAGGTGTGCATGCTCGGTGTCGGCCAGCGTGCCGTCGACGTCGAAGATCAATGCGCGCAGTGTCATTGCAGGCCCTCCACCCCGGTCGCAACGGGATTGCCGAATACGCGGCTGGCGCGGATGTCGGCGACCGAGATCGTGGTGAGGTCGTCACGCGTGAGTTCACGCTCGCGGTCGCTGAACAGCCGGCTCGCCTGCCGCAGCCGGGCACGGTCGAGCGCATTTCGCACACTTCGGGCATTGGCGAAATGGGGTTGGCGGATGCGCAAGCCAAGGTAGTCGTCAAAGACCTCGCGCGCGCCCTCGCCGAAGCGATAGTTCTGCGCGGCCAGCATGCGTTCTGCAATGCTCAACAGCTCGTCGGGGGCGTAGTCGGGGAAGTCCAGGTGATGTGCGATGCGCGAGCTCATGCCAGGGTTCGATTGGAAAAAAGTGTCCATGCGATCCTTATAACCGGCAAGGATGACGACCAGATCGTCCCGCTGGTTCTCCATCACCTGCAGCAGGATCTCGATCGCCTCCTGCCCATAGTCGCGCTCGTTCTCGGGCCGATAGAGGTAGTACGCCTCGTCGATGAACAGCACGCCGCCCATCGCCTTCTTCAGCACCTCGCGCGTCTTCGGTGCCGTATGGCCGATGTACTGGCCCACCAGGTCGTCGCGAGTCACGGCCACGAGATGACCTTTGCGCACATAGCCTAGGCGGTGCAGGATTTGCGCCATCCGCATGGCCACCGTCGTCTTGCCCGTACCGGGGTTGCCCGTGAAGCACATATGCAGCGAAGGCGTTTGTGCGGCCAGCCCTTGAGTGATGCGAAGCTTGTCGATCACCAGAAGGGCAGCGATGTCGCGGATGCGCTGCTTCACGGGACGGAGGCCGACCAGGTCGCGATCGAGTTCGTCGATGACGGATTCGACCTGGCTTTGCGAGAGGACGTCGTTGACGGTGCGGGGGGTGGGAGTCGGCTCCGGTGGGGCGGCTCGTGGCGCGGAACCGGGGATGGAGTAAAGGGGCTGGGCGCTCATAGTGGTGCATGTCCGATTGCGTTGCCCCCCTCACCCCGCATATCTCTCCGCCTCCGGCCTTTCCGCCTCATACCCCCGCACGGTATATCGAATCGACCTTCCCGCACACTCCTGCCGCACCAACCCGAACCCCGGCTCCGTCGGCGGCCGGTTGACGATGAAACTCATCGCAATCGACTCCACGCCCCGTGTCGCATCGAACGCCACCAGCCGGATGTAATGTCCCGGAAACGTGCGCCGGGAGGCTTGCAACTCCAGCATCACACCCGCCGCATCCTGGAGATCGAACATCGGCATGCCGTGCATCTCCCAGTACGTGTTGCGCGGATGCGGGTCGTCGGTGTATTCCACGCTCCACGCATAGCCCTTGCGCAGGCCGTAGTCGATCTGCATCGCGATCTCGGAATCCGTGAGGTCGGGCAGGAAGCTGAATTGTCCCTGCGTCAATCGTCCGGTCGGGTTGGTCATCATGGCGATCGGTCTCCTGTGTCAGGCAACGGCGGGCGTCACGGCGAAATCGCTGGTGTCGGTCGATGCGTAGTTGAAGGTGACGTCCTTCCAGGTATCGAGCGCCTGCTTCAGCGGCGTGCAGAATTGCGCCGCCTTCTGCAGGATCTCCGGGCCCTCGTTGCGAATGTCGCGACCCTCGTTGCGCGCCTTGACCATCGCTTCCAGCGCGACGCGGTTCGCCAAGGCGCCGGCCTGTATGCCCGCGGGATGCCCGATCGTTCCGCCGCCGAATTGCAGCACCACATCGTCGCCGAACAGGTCCAGCAGCTGATGCATCTGCCCCGCATGAATGCCACCTGAGGCCACGGGCATCACCTTGCGCAGGTCCGCCCAGTCCTGATCAAAGAACAGGCCACGCGGGAGGTCGCGACGCGTGAAGCTCTCGCGGCAGACGTTGTAATAGCCCTGCACAGTGAGCGGATCGCCCTCCAGCTTGCCGACGGCGGTTCCGGCATGCAGGTGGTCGCAACCGGCCAGCCGAAGCCATTTTGCGATCACGCGGAAGCTCACGCCGTGATTCTTTTGCCGGGTGTAAGTGCCGTGGCCGGCGCGATGCATGTGCATCAACATGTCGTGCTTGCGGCACCAGTTGGCCATGCTCTGGATGGCCGTCCAGCCGATCACCAGGTCGACCATCACGACCACCGACCCGAGTTCCTTCGCGAACTCGGCACGCTCGTACATCTCCTCCATCGTCGCCGCGGTGACGTTGAGGTACGAGCCTTTGACCTCGCCGGTCGCGGCACTGGCCTTGTTGACGCCATCCATGACGTAGAGGAACCTGTCGCGCCAGTGCATGAAGGGCTGCGAATTGATGTTCTCGTCGTCCTTCATGAAGTCGAGCCCGCCCTTCAGGCCCTCGTAGATCACCCTGCCGTAATTGCGGCCGGACAATCCCAGCTTGGGCTTGGTGGTCGCGCCGAGCAGCGGACGTCCGAACTTGTCGAGCCGCTCGCGCTCGACGATGAGACCCGTTGGCGGGCCCTTGAACGTCTTCACGTAGGCGACCGGGACGCGGAGGTCTTCGAGGCGGCAGGCCTTGAGCGGCTTGAACGAGAACACGTTGCCGATGAGGCTCGCGGTCATGTTCGCGATCGAACCTTCCTCGAACAGGATGAGGTCGTAGGCCACCCAGGCAAAGTACTGACCGGGCTGGCCCGGCACCGGCTCGACCTTGTAAGCCTTCGCACGATAGCTGTCGCACGCCGTGAGGCGGTCGGTCCAGACCACGGTCCATGTCGCCGTGCTGGACTCCCCGGCCACGGCCGCTGCCGCTTCGACAGGATCCACGCCCTCCTGCGGCGTGATTCGGAACAGGCACAGGACGTCGGTGTCCTTGGGCTGATAGTCCGGATCCCAGTAGCCCATCTGACAGTACTTGAGCACGCCGGCGGCATACCGCTGCTTCTTGTCCAGAATCTGCGCGTCGGCGATGACAGCGGCTTCGACAGGTTTGTTCACTTGTGGCCTCCGGGTGGGTGTTCCGTGGTCGGGATGAATGGACTGTAGGAAGCCCCGAACAAAAGATAAATTCAGACCTCGTTGGCTTTTGATTCAGCCATTCCTTAACTCAAGCTCGTATCCGGATAGTCACCATGAACGTCACCTTCCGCCAGCTTCGGGTTTTCACGGAGGTCGCGCGGTTGGGCAGCGTCCAGGGCGCGGCCGAACACCTGCACCTCACACCGCCGGCGATATCGATGCAGATCAAGGAGATCGAGGGCCAGGTGGGACTGCCGCTGTTCGATCGCTCCGGGCGGCGGCTGTCGCTGTCGACGGCGGGCGAATACTTCCTTTTCTACGCGCGGCGCTTGCTGGCGACGCTGAAGGAAGCCGACGATGCGATGGCGCGGTTGCGCGGCGTCGAGGGCGGCGCACTGGTCATCGGCATGGTGAGCGCCGCCAGCTACTTCCTGCCCAGGCTGATGGCGCAATTCCACACCGAGCACCCGGGGGTGGATGTGCGGCTGCGCATGGGCAATCGCACGCAGCTGGTGGCCATGTTGCAGGCCAATGAGGTCGACATGGCCGTTATGGGCCGCGCACCCAAGGAATGGCCCAATCGTTCCGAGCCCTTCGCGATGCATCCGCATGTGCTCGTCACCTCGATGAGCCATCCGTTCGCGCAATCGGAAAGCGTCGCCGCGGCCTCGCTGGCACGCGAGGGGTTCATCGTGCGCGAGCCGGGCTCGGGCACCCGCGCAGCGCTCGAGGAATACCTTGCCGCACATCACGTGCAGCCGATGTTCATCATGGAGATGCCGAGCGACGAGGCGATCAAGCAGGTGGTGATGGCGGGACTGGGCATCAGCCTGGTCTCGCTGCACACGATCGGGATCGAATGGCGCGAAGGCTTGATCGCGGCCCCCCCTGTGGAGGGACTCCCGCTCATGCGGCGCTGGCAGCTGGTCCGCAGTGTCTCGCGCACCCTGTCGCCAGCGGCGGAAGCGTTCCGCTACTTCATGCTGGAACGGGCGGAGGCGGCGTTGTCGAGCATGTTCTCGGAGGATCCGGGATGAGGTGCGGATGACGCGCCCGCAAACTTCTCGCCCGACCCCTGCGTTGCGGGGTGCCTCGACGGCATCTTCGGCTTTTCTGGCCGTTCCTTCTGCATTTACCCGCAGTTCGACGCGCGAGCCCCCTACAGTCACGTTTAGTGATTACGCGCGGCACCCGCATCTATGCTCAGGAGATCTGCCTGGTCTTGCCACACCTTGCACTTCAACTCAAACGGCAAACCGACTCATGAACCCTCTTCGATTCTTCAATTGCTTTCGACGCGCACGATGCGAAAGCCCGCGCAGTGAAGATTCCTCTGATTCCACAAGTCAGGGATACATTTCCTCAGGCGCAACCACGCCGACGGCTGGCGACCTTCGTGCACGAGGATCGTCCGGACGCAACAGCTTGTCCCCCCGCGGAAACGCGCTTTCCCCATCACCGTCGCGCAGGTCTTCCATGTCAGGCGCCAGATCGCTTGTCACTTTCGACGAACTGGAGGAACTTTCTGCGGAGGCGAACCGACATCCGGCCTTCAGGTCCAACTCCACCAGCCCGATCGAGCATTCCCGGCGTTTTGAAGCCGAGGAAATGAACCACTTGATCGCATGCCTCAAGGCCACACAAATTGCATCGGAAGCGGATTCCAACCCGGACATCAACGAGCAAATCGGTGCCAATGCGCGGCGGATCCTGGACCACTTGCACGATTATCGTGAAGGTATCGCCTCCCCGGATATGGCAGAGCAAATCCGAAAGGCAGGCAATGACGCACAGAAGATCGTGGAAAATCTGTTGGAGGCCATCAAAGCAGAACGCGAGAAATCCGACGTGTGTACGGAGGCCTTGATGATCGCCATGAATCAAGCCGATGAAGACACCCCTGAAATTGATCTTGGCGCCCATGGGGTAAGGGTCATCGACTACCTTAGCGACTACAAGACAGGCCAGTGCGCACCCGAAGTCAGGGACGCCATCGTGAGCGCGGGCGACGATCCGAAACAGATCGTTCAGAATCTTCTACCCCTGAGCAAGGCCGGTATTCGGTCACCCAGCGAGGAAAACAGACGCGCGTGAAGAAGCGTCCCGACCCAGGAGCCTGGGCGGATGGATCGGTTGCCATCAGTCCAACTCGAAGCCGGTAAGGGTCTTCGACAATGTCCTGCACCTTTCGACGAGGCCATCCTTTGCCTTGCCCCGAATTCATCAGGTCGATGGACGATGACACAACGTCGCGCCTGCATGGCGATGGCCTCACTGCTCGCCCTGCTCCAAACCGCCACGGCGGCAGATTTCTCGGCCGATCAGGTCCGCGAAGCGATCAGGCACTCGCCCCCCGCTGACCTGACCGGGAAAGACCTTTCCGATCTCGACCTGAGCGGATTGGACTTCCGAGGCGGCCGCCTTCGCAACGTGAGCTTCTTCGGCAGCAAACTCGTGCAGGCGGACTTTCGCGGCGCCGACCTGCAAGGCGCCAATCTCAATGGTGCCTGGCTGATGGGCACGGACTTCTCGGGCGCCAATCTGGAAGGGGCAAGCCTGCTGTCGGTCGTGATCCTGGGCGGCGAGGTCAAGAAGAAGCCCATCTTCGCAGGCGCCAACATGACTGGCGTCAAGATGATCGCCGAGCTGGCAGGCGCTGATCTCTCCGGCGCGAACCTGACTCGTGCGATGGTAGGCGTGAACATCCGCAACCAGGGCATGGGCCAGATGCGGACCGACCTTTCCGGCGCCAACCTGTCCGGCGCGACGCTCGCCGGCGCTGATTTCAACCGCTCGCTCATGTCCTTCAGCAATCTCAAGGACAGCAACCTGCGCGGCGTCAATTTCTTCCGCGTCAAGCTTATGGGCGCCGACCTGACCGGCGCGGACATCAGCGGCGCAGACTTCACAGAAGCCGACCTGTCGGGCACCATCCTGCGCGACGTCAAGGGATTCGAAGAGGCAAAGGGCCTCGATCGCGCCGAGAACGCCGACAAGATCGTGCGGTGAAAACATACGACACCTCGATGCCGCATCGGGTGTTCGCGCCGCCCGCTTCGCACGCCGCGTGAGGGCTCCTATCCCGCTCCTATCCCGCTCCTATCCCGACTTGCGCTTGCCCTTGCGCCAGAATCGTGGTGCATCGGCCGCATCATCGAGCGCCCGCTTGCAAGCCTGCACCAACCCGTCCCGCCGGGCTGTCAGCCATCCCACAGCGAACCACGCCGGCGCGTGATGCGCAGCGGCATCGCGATAGACCTGCAAGGCGACGGCATGGTCGTTGAGCTTTCCGAGCGCGTCCTGCGCGGGCTTCAGCCGAGCAAGATAGCGGCGGACATCGCGTGAATCGAACAGGCTCGTGACAAACTCCGCCAGGTAGCGCAGCCGCTTCAGCCGCTTGCGCGTGCGGTGCTGTTCCTCCGGCGCCAGCTTGTCGAAGCGGGCACCGTCACGCTCGACACTTCGATGAAGACGCTTCAATCGCCGCCGCAGCACCTGATGCACGCCGTCGCCGCCGCTCGTCGAGCCGTCATTGCTGCCGACGTTCGAATCTGCGTCTGCAGGGCCGGCGGCATTGGTCGCGGGTGCATTCGAAGTCGGGTCCGCATCGGGACTGCGATGGACGAACGCCAGCAACGCGAGCAGCACCTGCTGGAACGAAGCGTCCCGAACGAGATCGGCGGGTGATTCCCTGGTGCCTGCCGTCGCCGGCCAGCTCGGATCTGGCGCACCGGCAGCAGCCAGCTCGGGCTCGATGGACCGTGCGATCGCCTGCTGATCGCGAATACCGCCCAAGGCGCGAAACGCCTCGACCAGAGGCGGCTCCCAATCGGCATTGACCGCCGACGAAAACTCGCCCAACTCGCGCAGCGCCGTGCGCAGCCTGCGGATGCCGACCCGAAGCTGGTGCACATGTTCCTCATCCTGGCTTCCGGCAGCGACTTCGCTCGCATTGGGCAGGACCTGTGCAAGACAACTCGCAACGACCGCACGCAGCAGCGCCTCGCCGTCCATGGCGCGGTCGAGCCGGGGGGCCTGCGCGCGCACCGCATCGAGCGCATCGTGCCCCGTCGCAAGAAGGCGGCCCCGCTCGCTCTTGGGCACCACGTCGAGCCACAAGCGGTGCCGCACCAGCCAGCGTTCGGCGAGGCTGAACAGGGCGTCAGGGCGGCCTGCCTTCAGCTCCAGCTCCAGCTCGCATACCGGCCGCTGGCGGGCGCCCGCGAGGATCGTGCCTTCGTCGAACGCCACTTCGACACGTCCCCCGTTGGCACGAAGCTCACGCAGCGTGCGCACGACGTCGGTGGCATACATCTCGACCAGCACGGGCTCCGTGCCGTCCGCCGCGGCCTCCTGCACCAAGGCTTTGAGCCGTTCGCCGACGGGGGTACCGTCGTGCAGGGAAATGTCGAGCGCAGGCGTGACGCCGCCCTTGGCGAAGCCGGCATCGGCGTTGTGTTCGAGCCGCTCGACCACCGATTCACCTGCGGCCTTCAGCGTCTGCACCCAATGCCGACCCTCACGTCGCAATCGCAGCGCGATGGCGTGACGTGCGAGCAGCCAGTCGGAGGTATCGAAGTAGCGAGCGGCGAGCCGCACGCGCTCCACCTGCCCACGACGCAGATCGGCCAGCAGCCGCTCGCGCCCGTCCTCCGGAAGCCGTAACTTCAGCTCCAGTTCATTCACGCTGCTGCCCCTCTTGCAAGCGCTTTGTTTCGTGTTGATTGCAATCGGTTGTCGACAGATCCACGGCAGACTGCAAAGTCACATCCGAGTATGCCAAGCTCCACCCCATGAGACGCGACCTCTCCATGACCGCTTCGAGCTACGGCGCCGATGACAACGGCCTGGTGTGCGGCTACCTTTTCACACCCAATGAACCGGGGCGCGCATTGACGGCCGAGGAAGCGCTCGCATGGCTGGCCGATGAAGGCCGTCCGGCCCCCGGCTCCTTCGCGTGGTTTCACTTCAACCTCTCCCACGCGGCGGCCGAGCCTTGGCTCGAAGCCAATATTCGGCTTCCGCAGGATTTCTGGGACGCGCTGCATCAAGGATCGCGCTCCACCCGAATCGAGCGTGACCGCGAGTCGCGGCGTACCAGCGATGAATTCGGCGTGGTATTGCGCGACATTGCCACACTGCAGGAGCGCATCAAGCTGCTGCAGGAAAAAGCCGCGTCTCGCGTGGCGGAGGAGAACAACCGCAGCATCTTTCTGCTGACGATGGTGACCGTGCTCGCATTGCCGATCAACCTCGTGGCCGGGCTGCTCGGAATGAACGTCGGCGGCGTGCCGCTGACCCGGCACCCGCATGGCTTCTGGTGGATCGTGGCGATGGTGGCGGGTTTACCGCGGTGCTGGGTGCCTATGCATTCAGGCGCCTGGACCCGAGGCGGTAGCGATGACCAATGACATCAAGCCCACCCGGCGTTACTCTCTGTCGCTTCCTGATTCGGGTTCGTGGGTAGGAGCCTGCACCGCACGAACCGTTCGTCACCATTTTTTGCGTGGCTGTACGGCCATCATGTCAACGAAGCTTCCCGCCCGAGCGTGCGATCAGGATGGCGACCCGGGTCGCTGTCGGACCTGCGCTGGAGAGCAAAATGAAGACGCTGCAATTGCGAACCCTGCTGCCGGCGGTTCTCGCCACTGCATGTGCGACTGCCGCCGCGCAAACGGCGCAGCCGCGCACGCGGGGTGAGCTCCTTTACACCACTCATTGCATCGGCTGCCATACGGAACAGATGCACTGGCGCGACAAGCGGCAGGCGACTGACTGGGACAGCCTCAAGGCGCAGGTCCGCCAGTGGCAAGCGACGCAGGGTCTGCGCTGGAGCGAGGAAGACATCGCCGAGGTGGCCCGCCACCTCAATGACACGATCTATCGCTATCCCCAGACAAGCGACCGGGTCAGCGTCGGCGTGCCGCGCAAACAGGCAAACGCCGAATAGCGACGGAGGGGTCCGGAGCCGATCGGAAACCAGGCAATAGCTCAACCGGGTCGGATGTCCGCGGGCCTTGATGACCCTTGCCCAACGCGCCACCTCCTCATTGAGGAACGCGCAGAACTTCTGCGGCCCGCGCGCATCCACACGGCTGCATCGAACGGGGATACCCGGCACCCCTTGCCCTTCAGGAACCCGCGCCGGCACGGCCTTTTTGCGCGGTTAATCACGGTTGGACTGGTGCCACGCGCGCTCAGGCTTACGGGCGTGAGGACACGCACTAACATTTCCGCGCCTTTTGGGCGACGGGGCGAATTGACGGGGCATTCGAGGGGGAATAGTGAACGATCTGCCTCCTGACTACAGTGCCAGGGAACGCGAGTACGAGTTGGCGATGGCTGCTTATCGGGTGGCCCGGGAACTTGGTGCACCGGCGGCCGTCGGCATCGCCGCGGCAGTCGCTTGGGCCTTTCATTGGGCGGTCAGCGCGCCACCGTGGCTCGCATTCGCACCCGCTGCACCTCTGGCCTATTGGTTGATCATGCGTCCGTACAGGCGTCGCAGGCGCGAGTCGAGCGAAGCCTGGCATGCAGAGATCACGGCAGTGACACACCGGCGTGAACCGCCTTCGTCGCTGGATTGACGTCCTGGCAGGGCGGGCCGGAGATTGGCGGGACCGCGGCCCGGTGATCTACTCGGGCGTCCAGGCGCCGAGGTAAGGCAACCTCCTCGCGTTGCGCGAGAGTCGAACGGATGCGATCAGCTCCCGCGCTCCGGCGTATCCGGCTGCAGCATGCTGTTGCGGTTGCCCTCGGTATCTAGAAACGAAACGTAGAGCCCGACGCCTGGAATCTGCATCGGCTCGCCCAGCACCTCGCCGCCGGCCGCCCTGACCTTACGCATCGAAACCACCATGTCGGTCACGCCGATCACCACGGAAGGATACTGCGCAGGCCAGTCGGGCTTGACTGGAAAGAAGCCGCCGTTGATCGCCCCTGCCGGAGCTCCGGGCCTTGCGTCCGCCTCCGCTGTCGTCGCAAGCACATAGTTGCCTATTTCCGGCCCGAGCGCCTTCGTCTTCCAGCCGAAGGTCGACGAGTAGAAACGTACGATGCGCTCTGCGTCGCGGTAGGGGAATTCAAAATGCACGACAGGGTCCATGACAACTCCTCGATCCCCGGGGCAAGAAGAAGGGAGTATGGACCGGATTCAGCGCTTTAGAGGCAAGCTTGAGTCTCATCGTCATCGCGCCGGTCGCACTGCCATGACTGTTGCACTCAACCACACCATCGTGCACTCGCGCGATCCCCAGAGGTCTGCAGCCTTCATGGCCGACATCCTGGGCCGGCCGAAGCCGGTGCGCTTCCTGCATTTTCACGTCGTCGAGCTCGACAACAGCGTTACGCTCGACTTCATTCAGACCGGCGAAGTGGTACTCAAGGAGCACTACGCCTTCCTGGTCGGCGAGCAGGACTTCGACGAGATCCTGCAGCGGATTGTCGAGCGTCGCCTCCCCTACTGGGCCGATCCCGGGCATCAACAGCCGGGGGTGATCAACCATTATTTCGGAGGCCGCGGGGTGTACTGGGACGACCCCGACGGCCATGTGCTGGAGATCATCACCAAGCCTTATGCAGTCAAGGATGACGGCGACCAGGGATGAAATGGAGCGAACCTGATTGCATTGCCTCGTGCGAATCGGTTTAGCGCAGGTCAGCCTATCCGCTGCCGTCGAATTCGGTGCCCTTGAGTCGGATCTTGCGCTCAGGCGTGTTTAGCTGCATGAAGCCCCGGACATGCGGGGAGGCCGGCGACTGGTTGTTGACTCGAACAAGCGGTGCACGTTACCTTATTCAGCTTGCCTTCCCATCCATCCTGCCCTTTCTGCTCGGGGCGCCCCTCATGGGGACTGTCGCCCGAAGGCCGTACCATCACGTCATGACGCGCTCCCCGCCGCGCTTGCTTGCCGTCCTGCTGCTCTCGCTATTCGCCCTGCCGGCGGGAGCGGGCATACCGCAGGCTCGGGATGCGATGCTTCGCAATGACTTCATCGCGGCACGCCAACAGTTGCAGCCGCTGGCCGAAGGGGGAGACGCATATGCACAGTTCCTGCTCGGTCAGCTGTATGAGTTCGGTCGCGGGGTGGCGACCAACGACGCACAGGCGGCAAGCTGGTATCGAAAGGCAGCCGCGCAGGGTCATGCCAAGGCCCAGGGACGCTATGGCCTGCTGCTCTCAAAGGGGCGCGGCGTTCCCCAGGACGAAAAGGAGGCCCTCGACTGGTGGCGGCGCGGCGCCGACCAGGGCGACGCGGACAGCCAGGGCCTGCTCGGGATTGCCTATTACGACGGCGCGGGCACGGCTGTGGACAAGGCCATGTCCTACCGCTGGCTGCTCCTCGCAGCCACACTGCCCGGCGAGTCACAGTTCCGCTACCAGCGCTTCCGGGACCGTGTCGAGCAGGAAGTGAGCGTCGAGGCGCGTGCGATGGCGCGGGAATTCGCGAGTGCCTTCATCCCGCATCCCCTGCTCGCGTTGCCCTCCGAGCCCGCAGCGGGCTCCTCCGGACAGTCGCCCGGGAGCGCGGAAGGCAGACAGGCAACTCGGGCCAACGGCAGCGGTTTCGTCGTCGCCCCCGGCAAAGTGGTCACCAATCATCACGTCGTGCAAGGCTGTCAGCGGCTCCGAGTGGGTGGAACGGACGTGACCGGCGTCCTTGCCAGCGAGCCCGCCGCCGATCTCGCGCTGTTGGCTTGGCCCGGGTCGAGCAGCGAGGTGGCCTCTTTGCGGGACGATTCGGTGATCGGCGAGGCGGTGATGGCAGCAGGCTACCCATTGGCCGGCCTGCTCTCCGGCTTTTCGATCTCCACGGGCATTGTGAGCGGCCTGAGCGGACTCGGCGGCGATACGCGCGTGCTGCAGACCAGTGCTCCGATCCAGCAGGGCAACAGCGGCGGCCCCCTGCTGGACAGCAGCGGTAACGTCATCGGTGTGATCGTAAGCAAGCTCAACGCATTGCAAGTGGCCCAGGTGACAGGCGACATGCCGCAGAATGTCAACTTCGCGATTAACGGCAAAATCCTGGCGAGCTTCCTGCAAGCGCAGGGCGTGAATGTGCGGCACGCGAAAGCGGCGAGCCCGCTGTCGACCCAGGACCTCGCGCGCAGGGCGCAAGCCTTCACGGTTCTGGTGGAATGCTGGCGATGACAAACAAGCTCAGGGAGCCGGGCCGGGTGCGTAAATTGCAATTACCCAGGCCAGACAGACGATAGCTGACAGCGCGTCGGCGAGGTGTTCATGATTTCAGCATGGTGGTTGATCGTCGCTTTCTGGCTCGGTGCCTGCTGCGGCGTGCTGCTGACCGCGTTGCTCATCATGTCGCGCGGCTCAGAAGACGCGTGTGAACAGGCCGAGCACGACGCGCTCGGCCAAGAGCCGGACGGCAAGCTCTCGCATTGACCTTCCATTTCCATTGAAGGCCGCGGCCCGCGGCTCTTTACTCTTCGTCCCCCATGAATCGTCTCCAACCGCCGTTGGTGCTCCATGTGATCCACCATCTGAGGATCGGCGGACTCGAGAACGGGCTGGTCAATCTGGTCAACAGCATGCCGGCTTACCGGCACGCCATTGCCTGCATCGAGGACTACTCTGACTTCCGCGAACGAATCCGATGTCCCGACGTGGAAGTGTTCGCGCTGAAGCGCTCTGCGATTGGGGTGTGGCGCCTGCGTGGGGAGTTGTTCCGGCTCTGCCGCGCGCTGCGGCCGGACGTGGTCCACTCGCGCAACATGTCGGGACTCGATTCGCTGCTTCCAGCGCGCCTGGCGGGCGTACGCCGCTGCGTCCACGGCGAGCACGGGTGGGACGTCGACAACATCGACGGGCGGCAATGGAAGCCTGCGCTCCTGCGCCGCATGCATGCCCCACTCGTGGATCGCTACATCACGGTGTCGCGCGACCTGCAGCGCTTCCTCGTCGATCGCATCGGCCTGCATCAGCAGCGCATCACGCAGATCTACAACGGCGTCGACACCACCCGCTTTGCCCCCGCAGAATTGAAGCCGTTGGCCGCCTTGCCACCTCCATTGCGCGAACCCGGTCTGCTCCTGATTGGCACGGTGGGGCGTGCGCAGGCCGTCAAAGATCAGGTCACGTTGCTGCAGGCCTTCGCCCACGCGCTCCAGGCGCAGCCGGCCTGGCAAGCCCGCGTGCGGCTCCTCGTCATTGGCGACGGACCGCTGCTGGAGTCGCTCAAGCAGCAGGCTGAGACGCTCGGCATTGCCGGTCTCACCTGGTTTTCGGGTGCAATCTCGAATGTCGACGAGGTGCTCAAGACGCTCGACGTGTTCGTGCTGCCATCACTCAACGAAGGCATTTCCAACACGGTCCTGGAAGCGATGGCAACGGGACTTCCCGTGCTGGCCACCAACGTCGGCGGCAACCCGGAATTGGTGGAAGCAGCCGTGTCCGGCGAGCTGTTCGAGCCACGCGATGTGAGGCGGCTGCAAGGGCTGCTCGAGCGCTACGTATCAGACGAGGACCTGCGACGAGCGCATGCGACGGCCGCACGACGGATTGCGTTGGAGCGGTTCAGCTTGCAGGCGATGGTGCGGCAGTACGAGGCGGTGTACGACGGCCTCGTGGACTGAGCTGCAACCCCGTCAACATCACCAGCCCGAACCCGAACGCCACCCTCGGCACGTCCATCACGCTGCTCACCAATCCCACGCACAACACCCCGGCCATCGACGCCGCGAGAAAAGGAGCGGCCGCCCGGTCACGCGCAGAGCCGCGCAATAGGCGCCACAGCGCCCCGCCGGTCACGGCCGCAAACGCGCAAAGCCCCGACAGCCCGCGCTCGATCAGCAGTTCGAGCGTCAGGTTGTCGATGTGCCACGGCAGGAAGAAGTGCTGGGCGCGCGGCATCCAGCGAGCCAGACCATCACGAAAATCGCCGTTGCGCAGCAACTCGACACCCTTGTTCGTCTTGGTCTTGAGCTGCACCCGATGGACATCGACGACGCCACCTTCATCCAGCACGGACAGCGTGAACATGGCCTCGCGCTGAAGCAGGCCGCTCCTCGTACCGAGCAACTGCCCATTGAGCGGCAGCTCGAGGTGTCGCACGACATCGGAACGTTCTGGAGGCAGACGAATAAAGGCCGACCGGCACGCCAGCTCGTAGATGAGATGCGCCTCGCATACGCGCGCATAAAGGTCGGCACCCTGCGTCGTCGAGAGATCGAGGATCAACCGATAGTCATTGCCAGCGGGCACCCGCTGCGAGAGTCCGAACAGCGCGTAAGGCCGTGCGCGTCGTGGGCCCCTGATGCGCGCGCTCGCGTTATCACCCGGCCCCACCATCCATTGTGCCGAGCCAGGCCACCGTCCTTCCTCTGTGAATGCCGCGTAGTGTGAGGGCAATCTGCCCGCGCCCAGCCCAAGCAGCCATTCGGTCGGGCCGTGCAACAGCCCCAGCCCGCGCTGCCAGTGCGCCACCCGGCTCTGATAGTCCTTGCGGCTGTCGGCCACGCGCGAACTCATGAAGGTGTCAGGCGCCAGCACGGCCACCGCCTCGCTCATGAGCGCAAGCGCGAGCATCGAGCCCGCGACCCTGCGCCAACCCACATGCCGGGCATGCGTCAGTTTCCATGCCGACAGCAGCAGGGCCTGGAGCCCGAGCAGCACGAGCACGCCGGCATAGCCGAACTGCTCGAAGACTGCCATCAGCGCCACCGTCGCTCCCACGACGAGCATCAACGCGATCGCCACCAGATGCCACACGGATCGCCCCTGCGCCCGCTGCTCGCGTCCGGCAAGCAGCCAGCCGAGCAACAGCAGCTGCGTGGCCAGCGCCAGGTACACGCCGCGTGAGAACGTCGTGAGGCAGGCGTAACCAGCCAGCAACGCGAGCGCTGCGCACACGAGCCATTGCCACACCCGCCGGGATGACCACAATCCCCAGGCGACGATCGGCGCCGTCAGTGCGAGATAGGCATCGATCGCGGCACCGCCGACATGCATTTCCCAGAACAGCGCCGTCGTCCGATAGGACTGCGAGGTATCGAGCCAGCCCGGATAGGCTGCCCGCTCCCACAACGCCGCGACACCAACGATCATCAGCCCGCACAGCATGCCTGACAGCAGCAGGCGCATGGCGCGATCGGCCGATCGCGCCATGGCATCGTTCAGCATCGGCAGCACGAGCAGCACAAAGGCCAGGCTCTTCGATACACGCAGGACGTTGCCCGCATCCGCATGGCCGTCGAACCAGCCCGGGCTCACGCCACCTGCGTCAGCCAGGCCTCGCCATAGCCCGATCAATGACAAAAGTCCCGCCGCGCAAGCCATCGCGACAGTTCGCCGGCTCCACCGAAGCGAAGCGGCATCGGCGCTCGCTGCCATCCTCGACAGCCCTGTGACGGTCGCCCCGAGCACGAGCAGATCGAACTCGTCGAACATCAGCCAGCCGGTCCATGGCGCAAAGTCGGCCGCGGGCAGCGTCGCCGGAAGCACGAACAGCCAAAGCTGCGGCCACAGCCAGGCAAGCAGGACCCACGCCGCGAACGACAGCATCGCAAGCACGGGTGACAGCGGATGATGAACCGCAAGGAACAACGCGGCGGCAAGGCAGGCTGCCGCAGTGCATGACAGCAATGCACGCGGTACCGCAGCCCGGTACGAGGAGCTTGCGGCCGGCTCTGCTAGACGAGCACTTCGATGCAAGGCGGGTGGCCGAGAAAAGCTTGCGGGCTGGCGCTCTCCCTGAGGCCCGGCAGTCTCGCCGCGAAGCGCCGAACGCCGCCAGCCAACGCCGTATCGTCCCAGGCGTCAAGCCCGAAGGCGAGCGTGCTGACGCGGGGATTGCGGTCGGTGGCGAGGTCGATCAGGTCAGGCAGGAGGGTCGATTCGCGCATACGCTTCAGATGGGCTTCGCGCCCGGGAGTGTGGCCGCGCGAGCGCTGGGGGCGAAAAGTATCGCATCGGCCTTGCCTCCGGCCATGGATCCCCTGCTCTATGATCGCGACCGTTTCGGCCTGCCCCATGACTGACGACCCTTACTTTCCGGAAACCGAGCTGTTCATCGACGAGGAGCCCTCGGTCGTGGTCGTCGAAGATGTGGACAAGACCTACCGGCTTGGCAACGTCGAGGTGACCGGCCTTGAGGAGGTGAGCGTTCGTATCCCCCGTAACCGTTTCACAGTGCTCAGCGGGCCCTCGGGAAGCGGCAAGACGACGCTGCTCAACCTGCTGGGATGCATCGACCGGCCGGATGCCGGCCGCATCGTCATCGACGGCACCGACGTTGGCACGCTGGACGACGACGCCCTGTCGGACTTCCGTGCCCGCAACATCGGCTACGTGTTCCAGACCTTCAACCTCATCCCGGTGCTGACGGCCTACGAGAACATCGAGTATCCCCTGCGGCTCGCGGGCATGCCCCCCGACAAGCGCGCGAGCCGTGTGTCGAAGCTGCTCTCTGCCGTCGGGCTGGACGACAAGGCAAAGCACAAGCCCAATGAGCTGTCGGGCGGGCAGCGGCAGCGTGTGGCGGTGGCGCGCGCGCTGGTGACCAAGCCCCGACTCGTGCTGGCCGACGAACCCACCGCCAATCTCGACAGCCGCACCGGGACAGACATCCTTCGGCTGATGCGCCGGATGCAACGGCAAAGCGGCGTGTCCTTCGTGTTCTCGTCGCACGATCCGCGCGTGCTGCGAGCGGCCGACGTCATCATCCGGATTCGCGACGGGCGCGTGCAGCCGCCGGAGGCACCCCGCACCCCGCCGTCCAAGGACCAGCCGTGACCTCCGCCCTGCAACTCGCGGTGCGCAATCTGATGCGCAACGGCAGACGGTCGATCACGACGATGCTCGCGTTGATCGTCGCCGTATGCGCCGTGCTGCTGTTCGGAGGGTATGCGGCGAACATCAAGCTTGCACTGCAGACAGACTATGTGCAGCACAGCGGGCACCTTCAGGTGCAGCGCAAGGGGTACTTCAAGTACGGCAACGGCAATGCCGCGGCATTCGGCATCGCGCACTACCAGACAATCGTCGACCGCATCAAGGCCGACCCGGTACTTCAGCCGATGCTGCTCGTCGTGACACCCACCCTGCAGCTCGGTGGCATTGCAGGCAACTTTTCGGCAGGAGTCTCTCGCACGGTGTTTGCACAGGGCCTGCAGCCTGAGGAGCAAAGTCGAATGCGCGAGTGGAACGACTACTCCATGGCTTTCCCATCCAGACAACTCGCACTGACCGGCACTCCGCTTGACTCGATCGTCATGGGCTTCGGCGTCGCGCGCGTATTGCACTTGTGCGGGCCTTTGCACGTCCCCGCTTGCGAGGACGCACCTTCGGCGCCTGCCAACGCAGCGGTCGTTTCGGCAGCGCCCGATTCGAAGCAGCCCCAGCACACCGTGACGCCCGGCAGCGATGCGCCCTCGGACATCGTCGCGCTCTCCCAGCTCGAACCTGCGCAGACCAAGGCTTCGGCCTCCGCCACTCGCGTGGAGGTGCTGACGGCCAGCACCAGCGGAGCACCGAACGTGGCAAGTTTCAATGTCGTCAAGGCCGAGCAACAGGGTGTGAAGGAACTCGACGACCTGTACGTCGAGATGCATCTGCCGAGCGCACAGCGACTCGTCTATGGGCGCGAAGAGCCGCGCGTGACGGCGATTGCCGTGCAGCTGCGTCACACTTCGATGCTGCCGGCTGCCCGTCAGCGACTCGAACAGTTGCTTGCAGAGTCGAACAGCCCCGACCCCCTCGAAGTGCTCGACTTCGCCACTCTCAACCCCTTCTACGACCAGACCAACCGGATGTTCGACACCATCTTCGGATTCGTGTTCGTGCTGATCGCCGCCATCGTCCTTTTCGTCGTCAGCAACACGATGACCATGGCGATCGTCGAGCGCACGGTGGAGATCGGCACCTTGCGCGCCGTCGGCTTGCGGCGATCGGGGGTTCAGGCGCTGTTCGTCAGTGAAGGCCTGCTGCTCGGCCTTGTCGGTGCCCTTCTCGGCGTGCTCGCTTCGCTTTCCTTCGCCTGGCTGATCAACCACAGCGGGGTGACATGGATACCCCCCGCGCGTACGGACGCAGTCCCGGTGGCCGTTCGCGTCTGGGGCGAGTGGAGCATGATCACCCTCACCTTTTTCGGCCTGGCGATCATTGCCGGTCTGTCGGCCTGGTTCCCGGCACGCCGCGCCGCCCGCATGCCGATTGTCGACGCCTTGCGCCATGTCTGATCGCCGCACCATCCTCCTGGCCGCCATCACCGTCCTGGCAGCATCCACCTCGACGCTCGCTGCCCCGGACGCCCAGCAGATGGTCGCCGCCAGCGACGCCATCCGCAACCCGCAGCAATCCTTCTCGGTGACGACCACGCTCATCGAATACCGCAGCGGCAAGCAGGTCGACAGCAACGTGCTTGCCGTGTGGTCCAAGCCCGACTCGAACAGCGGCCAGTACCGCACCCTCGTCCGCTTCACCGCGCCCGCTCGCGACGCAGGCAAGCTCATGCTCAAGAGCGGCGACGACCTCTGGTTCTACGATCCCACGAATCAGGCCAGCATCCGCATCTCGCCTGAACAGCGCCTTCTTGGACAAGCGGCCAACGGTGACGTGGTCACGGTGAACTTTGCGCGCGAATACCAGGCCGAGCTCGACGGCGAGGAGGAGGTGACCGACGGCGAGCGCAAGCAGCGGCACAGCCACAAGCTGACGCTCCAGGCACGCTCCGCCCGCGCCACTTACGCCAAGGTGGAGCTGTGGCTGGATGCGCGCGACAACCGCCCCATCAAGGCGAAGTTCCATGCGGACAGCGGACGCCTGCTGAAGACCGCGTACTACCGCCGTTATCAATCGGAAATGGGCGCTGAGCGGCCGACCGAGACCGTCATCATCGACGGCCTCGATACCAACTGGATCACCGTCATGCGCTTTTCCGACTACAGCCCGCGCAACATCCCCGAGGTCTGGCTGCAGCGCGATTACCTCTCCCGATTCAAACCAGAATGACCAGCACGTGAAGACCGATTCCAAGAAGAAGATCGCCCGACGCGCGCCGCTGTTGGCCCGCATTGCTCCGATTGCCGCCTCCACCCTCGCTTGCATCGTTCCCGTCGCATGGGCCGCCGACACACCGGAAGGCGACCTCCCGCCGATGGACGCCCAGCCGTCCATCGAGGCGAGTGCGCCCACCCGGGACTGGACGCTGGTGCTCGAAGCAGCGGGACTGGACACCAAGGTACGAGACAACTCACGGGCTGCACACAGCCGCGCCTCGCTCGACTTCCGCTTCGACAAGAAGCTCGCGCCCCAATGGCGCATGGTCGTTGCCCATCGGATCGACAGCTTCGACCCGCTGTCCGACAGCGACCGGCGCAGCACCGTCCCGCTTTTGAAAGAGGCCTACATCGGCTGGCAGCCGGTGCCTGAGTGGGCCGCAGAGGCTGGGAGAGTGAACCTGAGGCTCGGCTCCGCGGTGGGCTACAACCCGACCGACTTCTTCAAAGCGAGGGCGGTTCCCACGCTGGTATCGCTCGATCCGGAGAGTCGCCGCAAGAACCGACTGGGCAGTGTGATGCTCCGCGGCGAATCGCTGTGGGAATCCGGCGCCGCCTCTTTGGTCCTCTCGCCGCGACTCGCCGCCGAGCCGTCTTCAGGCCGCCTGCCGGCCGGCGATTCGCTGTCTCGTACCAACGGCCAGGACCGTGCGTTGGCGATCCTCAGCCAGCGCGTTGCCGGCGAAGTGCAGGTGCGCGGACTGGCCTATGCCGAGCAGGGGCGCAGCCCTCAGTTCGGCTTCGACGCGAGCGCACTGCTCAACCCCGCGACCGTCGTTTATGCCGAGTGGGCCGGCGGCAGCATGGCGACACTGCCCAATGAGGCCGCGGGAATCGATTCCGACACCCGCTTCCGCTCGCGCGCCGCCGCGGGTGGCACGTACACCTTTCCCTTCGGCCTTTCACTCACCGTCGAGGCCCAGGCCAACGAAGCCGCGCCTCGCAAGGGAGAATGGCAGGTGCTGCGCGCCACGAACCCGCTCGCATGGGGCCGTGCACTCCAATGGGCGTTCGACTGCCAGGAGCTGCCCGCGCGTCGCTCGCTCTTCGTCTATGGACAATGGCGCGATGCCATCGTCCGTCGTTTTGATCTGAGCGGCTTCGTGCAGGCCGACGAGGGAAGCGCCCGGCAATACTGGTTCGAAGCGCGCCGACGCTTCGAGGGCTTCGACATCGCGTTGCGCTGGCAAGCACAGAGGGGCCCGGCCTGGTCGCGCTTCGGTGCCGCTTCAGAACAGCGAAGTGCGCAGCTGATCGGAACGCTGTACTTCTAAGACGGTCAGGCGGCGGCAAATGGCCGCCGCCGCGGGGATACGGGGTCTTGGAGAAAGAGCGTCGCCCTAGAATTTTCCGACTCGTTCATCTCGTTCAAGTTGCGGCAAAGGCGGAAGCACATGGATGCCAGAGAATCAGTGGTTCAGCTCCTCGACGAGGCGCTGCACTTGAACCGGCGTTCCGCCAACTTCACGCCCGGCACCTACCTGCTCGGTGCGCTGGCCGAACGACACTCGCCGGCCGTCATCTTCCGCACCGTGGGAACGCTGGTCGACTTCGTTGGCAGGCGTTTGGCGCCGATCGCGTCGATCTGACCTGGCACCAACGTGAGCTACGCATTCGGCCGGGAATCGGCTGCACTGCCTGGGCCCCAGCGCCCCCATGATCACCGCCTCGCGCTGAGGTTGTGGCTCGCCTGGACCGCGTTCGTCATCTACGGCAGCCTCGTTCCTCTCGACTTCGTGCCAGTGCCGTTGGACGAAGCCTGGCGGCGCTTCTCGAATGCTCCCCTGCTGCACATCGGCGCCGGCGGCCGGGCGGACCTGATCGCCAACTTCGTCCTCTATGTGCCGAGTGGCTTTCTCTGTGCACACTGGCTGCTGCGCAGGGGAGTCCCGGGATGGATCTCCGCGGCCACGAGTAGTGTGCTCGCGGCCGCGCTCGCGGTGTCAGTCGAGTTCGCCCAGGTCTTCTTTCCTCCACGCACCGTCTCGCTCAATGACATGACCGCCGAGGCGTTGGGGGCGGTCGGAGGGGCGGCTGCGGCCTTATGGGGATCACGCTGGTTTTCGGCCCTGCTCGCCAGCGGCCGCATCACGGCGACGCGGATGCGTGAACAATGGCTTGCGGCCTACCTGCTTGCCTGGTTCGCCTACAGCCTGTTCCCCTACGACTTCGTGCTCAATGCCGCCGAACTGCGCGGCAAGCTGACCATGAACGAGGCCCGATGGTGGTGGGCCGGCTCGGGAGCCGGACCTGCCGCCATCCTCACGCTGGCGCTTGAGGTCGTCACGGTCGTGCCCATTGGCGTCTGGCTGGCGCGGCGACGTGGCTTTTCCGTCGGGGGTTGCGCCGTTGCCGGCCTGACGCTGGGCGTGATGATCGAGGGCTTGCAGTTCCTGCTGGTGTCCGGCGTCAGCCAGGGCGCCTCCGTCCTCACGCGGGTGCTCGGTGTCGCAACAGGCGCGATGTTGAGCGAGGCATTCCCCCAACTGTCGGCATCCGACATCTCGAAAGCCACACGTCGCCATCTGCCCTGGCTGCTGCCGGCTTATATCGGACTGCTGCTCGTCTCAAGCGGCTTGTTCGCTCATCCGTGGGCTGATGCCTCCCATGCAATGGCCACATGGCGCGAGATGCGGTGGATGCCCTTCTACTACCACTACTACACCAGTGAGGCGCATGCGCTGCGAAGTCTGGTGGCCGTGGCATTCGCCTACGTTCCCTTCGGGCTGCTCGCCTGGACGCAGTCCCGTCCTGCACGCTTCGGCAGCTTTCTGGCAGCGATCGCGGCCTGCATGGTCGAAGGCATCAAGCTCTTCCTCGACGGCGCCAAGCCCGATCCAACCAACGTGCTGATCGCCGCCGCAGCAGCCGGCGCCGCCTGGGAGTTGCTCACGCTCGGCTTCCGGTCCGCGACTGCAGAGCGGACCGCGCATTCCCCACCTGTCGAGCCGGTCGTTGAAGCGCCGGCGCTCGGCATCGTGCCATGGCTGCTTGTGCTCGCCGCAGTTGCCGCGGTCGTGGCCCTCTTCCCGGCTCAGCGAGTCGTGCTTGCGCTTGTGCTGGCGACGGCACTGATCACCTGCTGGCACCACCCGTCTCTGGCCTTGGCATGGGCAGTGGCCGCGCTGCCCGTGTTCGACCTCGCTGTGTGGACCGGTCGTCTGCTCATCGACGAGTTCGACCTGCTGCTCCTCGTCGTGACCAGCACCGCGTGGCTGCGTGCACGACCGATGGCGCCCGCCTTTGGCGGGGACGTGGCGCTTCGGCTGGCCTTCGGTGCAGCCATTGGCGCGCTGCTGCTTGCCGGCCTGCACGGGATGCTTCCCTGGCGAGGGGCGGAAGGGTGGGAGACGCTGCATGGGTCCTTGAATGCCATTCGAGTCGGCAAGGGTGCGCTTTGGGCAGCCGTGCTGGCCCTGCTGGCCTCACGCCTTCAGCGCAACGGACGCGACACCATAAAGGCGCTGGCCGCAGGCGCAGTGATCGGGATCGCACTGGTTGTGCTGTCGATGCTCCATCAGCACCTCGCCGCATCCCCGCTCGACGATTTCTTCCGCGCCGCGACGCCACCCCGCCCGCTCGACAATGCCCGCTCACGAGAATACGGCGTCGAGGCCTACCTCGTCGCCGCCTTCTCGTTTCTGCTGCTGGCCGCTGCCGGTGCCCGGCGAGTTCCCTTGCGAATGTTGCTCGTCGGGGTGTCACTGGCGTTTGCCGCTGCTGTCGCCTTCCGGTACACGCTGGCTGGATCTGTTGCGCTGCTGGCGGTCGTACTCATGATGGGCATGGCGTTCGTCCGCTCGCGATCAGTGCGATCCGTTTATGCGTCAGCACCCCTTTCGGTGTTCGTTCTCGTGCTGGTCGCGGCGGTGTTGTCCGTTGCGGTGAGAGCCTCGGACCGAGGACAGGGTGAAGCGGACGTGGCCGACATCGAAGAACAACTTCATCGTGTCCCGATCATCGCCACCCTCCCGAGGTTGGCGAGGAATGGCCCTTTGCTCGGCATCGGCCTCGGCAAGTTCCCCGAAACCTGGTTCTGGAGAGTGGAGCGCCAGGGCAATGTGCGCGTTCTGAAAGACGATGGAAGGCCTTTCATGCGGCTGGGCAGCGGCAAGTCCGGCCGACTTGAACAAATCGTCCCCGTACGCGCCTCCGAAGCCTACGTGTTTGAGCTTGACGTGCGCTCGCCATCGCCCCAGATCAAGGTGTCGGTGTCGGTCTGCGAAAAGGCGATGGAAACCTCCTTCTCGTGTATAGAGCTGGAGGCACGCGCAAACGAGCCGGAACGGTGGCAGCACATCCGACTGCCGTTCAACACCGATACGTTCGACTGGCGCCCTTCGTGGCTGGCCCGGAACGTGGTGCTGACCATCCGCACCCCCGACGGGAACGACCGCATCGACATCGCCCGCCTGTCTCTGCGCGACCGCATGGATCGGAAGCTGCTTCGCAACGGCGACTTCGCCGATGGGATCCACAACTGGCTCTTTGCTTCTGACAACCCTTCGGCATCCCATGCCGGCAGCTTGCCTTTGATGCTGTGGGTCGAATCAGGCGTGTTCGGGCTCGCCACCATCGGCGCCCTCGTCGCGCTGGCGTTGTTGCGCGGGGCCCGTTCGATATGGGAAGGCGACCTGGCAGGGGCCGCAGCGGTCTCCGCACTCGTCGGCTGGCTGGTGATTGGAAGCTGCAGCGCGATCATCAACGATCCGCGCCTGTTGCTTGCCTTCCTGGCTTTGGCGGCCCTTTCAGCGGGCGGACTTCGATCGCGCCAGCACCGCTCTATCCACCACGGCAGCGTGGCGCGAAAAGTCAGATAGAAATTAGCAGAACGTCCTGCGCGGCCCGGACACTTAAGCCGAGGAGCAAGCGTGCTTGAGCGAGGCGCGGCCACGCTGCTTCAGTGACAGCGATGGCTTCTCGACAAGAATCCACGACAGTACGGCGAGGACGAACGTCACTGCCGTCGACGCCAGCAGAACCGGCAACCATCCCAGTCCATGGGCCAGTGCATAGCGGGAAAACAGCTGCTGAACCGGAAAAGCATAGATGTAGACGCCGTAGGACACGTCGTTCTTCATTGGCAGGCACAGACGTTGCGCCGCCGTGATCGTGAGGTACGGCAGGGCAAGCAGCACGGTGCCGGGCAGCAATTGCATGACCGGGATCAGAAGCACCGCAGGCGCCCACCGCAAGGGAATGCGGCCCCGAAACAGGTACAGCGTCGCCCCCGCAAAGAAAGACGCGCTCAGCTCCGCCAGCTTTCCGGCACTCAAATCCACACGCCACATCAGAGGCACATGAGCCGGGTCGATCCAATGAAACGCGGTTGCAGCTAAGACTGCGCCGGCAAGCAGAAAGGGTACCCATCGACGCAGCGCTCCCGTCATGCCGAAGCCCATCAACAGCAGATACATCAAGGCTTCATAGCGCAGCGTCCAGAGTGAGCCGTTGACCGCGTGAATGGATTGCGTCTGGAAGACGCCCGGCAACGCGCTGTTCGGTCGGAGCAGGGAAATGTTGTCGAGGACGAACGACCATACCGCGGGCGAAGACAGGTAACGATCAAGCGGAAGGCCGGTTGCCAGCGGTCCGACGACCAGCGCGCAGAAGATGACGGCAACGACGAGTCCCGGCATGATGCGGAGCAATCGGCGCACAAGGAAGCGCTTCGTCGACGGGTCGCGCTCCCAGCTTTGGCAGATCAGATAGCCGCTCAGGCTGAAGAAGACACACACCGCCACGGACCCGAGCGTCCGTCCGAAAAGACTTGGTTCGCGCAGCCCGAGCAGTGCGAAGCCGTGGCTGAAAAGCACCGCAAAGGCCGCGACCAGGCGGATTGCATCAAAAGCGTTCGAATGCGTTGCCCCTGTTGGCCACGCAGCGTCGTTAGATTTGAACAAAATGACAACTTCCGTGCCCGGCCTCGTCCTCGTCCCGAATAGGGCGGCCTGGACTCTACCATCCCTTCGCCCGCAGGCTCCGGATGCGCAACGGCTCCTTCAAAGCGAGGCGCCAGCTGCGCTGCCGCAGCGCTCATCAGCAGCCGCAGGCCAATCGGATTCAAATGCGCATCGTACGGCCCGACATCGAGACTCCACCTTGATCGTTGCGCATGGGCGCGAAATATCGGCTCCCCATCGACCACCAACGCGCCGCGCGCCCGCGCAATCTCGATGAAGCGACGGCGAGCCGGATCAGAAACCTCCCTGCCGCTTGTCGAAATCGGTCGCCTGTCCGCGTCGAGAACAAGCACGAGGCGCCCGAGCACATGGCCTTCGACCCGATCGAAAAAAGTGCTCGCGACCTCGTCCACCACTTTCATGTCCCCCGAAGTCTCCCCGCCGCCTGTGGCGCCCTGCGCCGCAACGCCCGCACCGGGCTTTGCCGCCGGCCTCGCCTGCGCGATGGCCTGCTGCCACACTCGCCGCGGCGACACTTTCAGCTGCCCGACCAGATACTGCGCGACGGCCGACTCCCGCATCGCCTGCTTCATCCAGCCAGGTTCGGCCGCCTTTTCCACGCGATGCGTCAGCGTGACGGGATCCAGGCACATCGCGGCGATGTTGCCCGAGCCGCACAAGGACTGCTTGACGTCGCCGCGCTCCATCAGCACGACGAAGTCGCGCACGCCCCATCGCTCGTGTGCCAGCCGGATCCTTTCGGCATAGTCGAGCAGCGAGGTCCCGGGAAAGCCCATTGCGTACACCGGCCGGCCCCCGAGATGACGTTCCAATTGCGCCTCCGGCCGATCTGAAGGATCGAGCATCGACGCCTCCACGAAGCTGTCACCGATCAGGGCGACGGCAAGGGGGTCGGCGACAAAATCGCGCGCCGCCGAGAAGCCGGCGTTGTTCGCGTGCAGCCGATGAGGATTGCGAAGGTCCCACCCGGTGGAGACCGTCCAGGAATGGCCGGCCGGATAAGACATGATCAAGGGATCCACGTAATACCCGGTGCGCGTCGAGGTCGACACGGGCAGGACACGGCAGAGCAACTCGATCGCGAGCAGGACCACAGCGACACCGGCGAGAGCCGACACGACGTGACCGCGCCAGGTCCTAGAAGTTGAAATAGATGAAGGCACTCGCTGACTGCCGGGACGTGTTGATCAGAACGCAAAGCAGCACCAGCGTGCTGGCCATTCCTGCCATCGCAGCGCTCACGCGGCCACGATCGGAAAGCAGCCGACGCACAGACTGCTCGATGCGATGGGAATTGAACGGAATCAGCGCAAGCATTCCGAGCACGGCGCACCACCCGATGCCCACGTTCGCCGCAAGACCGGCGTTCCACAGAAGCACCGGATCCGCCGTCGCATGTCGCCCGATCATGGAGTCGAGCATCCGCAACGCGCCGCCGAGAGTCTCTGCCCGGAAGAAGACCCAGGCCACCATGACGCAGAGCATGGTCAGCAGCCACGAGCCCGACGATCCCAGCCAAGCCCGCGGGCCGGTCCTCGGCTGCGCAGACACCGGAGACAGTGTGCGAAAGCCGTGGTTGACGATCAGGTAGATGCCGTGCAGCGTGCCCCAGAAGACGAACGACCAGCTTGCGCCATGCCACAGCCCGCCCAGCACCATCGTCGCCATCAGATTGGCGTATCGCCTCGCGGTGCCGTGTCGATTTCCGCCCAGCGCCACGTAGAGATAATCGCGCAGAAATGACGACAGCGAAATATGCCAGCGTCGCCAGAACTCCACGATGCTCGTCGCGCGGTAGGGCGAATTGAAATTCACCGGCAATTCGATGTTGAAGATTTTTGACAATCCGATCGCCATGTCCGAATAGCCGGAGAAGTCGAAATACAGCTGCAGCGTGTACGCCACGGCGCCGAGCCAGGCTTCGGTGATGGAAGGCGCGACACCCCCGTCGACCGGAACGAACACTGCGTCGGCATATGGCGAAATCCCGTCCGCAAGCACGACCTTCTTGAGCAATCCCAGGCTGAAGATGATGGCGCCAACGCTGAACGAATCGAGGTTGAACCTGTAGATTCTCGAATCCGCGAATTGCCTCATCATCGGCGCGTGATGCAGGATCGGCCCGGCAATGAGATGCGGAAAGTAGGTGACGAACAAACCGTAGTGCACGAATCTCGGGTCATGCACCTTGCCGCGTGATGCGTCGACGAGAAAGGCGATCTGCGTGAAGGTGAAGAACGAGATGCCGATCGGCAACACGATCTCGGCATGCACCCAGTTGGCGCCGATCAATACCGAGAGATTGTCGAGAAAGAAGTTGCAATACTTGAAGTAGCCGAGCAGCGCGAGGTCGAACACGACGCCACACCACAGCCACCCATGGCCTGGAAGACCGGCATCGACGCAGGCGCAGATGCGCCGACCGATGAAGAAGTTGACCACGATGGAAACCGCCAGCAGCAGCGTGAACTGCGGCATCCACACACCGTAGAAAAACATCGAGACGGCAAAGAGCCAGCCCGCGGCCCACGCGGGATTCGGCGCGGCGAAGAACATGAGCAGAACGATAGGCAGAAAGGCGCACGCGAACGCCGCGGTCGTGAAGAGCATGTGATGCTTGGTGGCTCGGCCTGCCCAGGATGAAGGAAAGTATCTCACCCGGCGTACGCACGACCTGTTTCGCTCGACCCCATGATCGAGGGATGCGATAAAGACGAAGCACATCAGGCGCACCGCAGCGGGCTGCGTGCCAGAATCCACGCCGCTCACCACCTTTTCGCGCTTCCATCGCGCCCGCCGTCGTGCCCCGTCCCCGCGACCGCCTCTTCACCCGCCGTACAGCCCTTCGCTGGGCGACCCTCGCCGCCGCCTTTTCGTATCCGCTGCATGCACTTGCCGCTCGATGGACTGTCGGACCCGGCGGCCGCCTGCCGACGCTGCGCGATGCGCTCATGCAAGCGGCACCGGGCGACACGATTGATCTGCTGCCGGGGGTGTATCACGGCGAGGTCGGCGTCATCGAGAAGAACGGGTTGCGCATTCGCGGCCTCCCGCCCCGGCCTGTGCTCCACGCGGACGGCCAGGATGCCGAAGGCAAGGCCATCCTCGTCGTGCGGGCCGACAACGTCACGCTCGAAAACCTCGAACTGCGCGGCTGCCGCGTCGCCAGCGGCAACGGTGCCGGGGTCCGCTTCGAGCGAGGCCGGCTGATGGTGCGCGGTTGCGCCTTTCTCGACAACGAAATGGGCCTGCTCACCGCCAACGATCCCTCCGCGATGCTGAGTCTCGATGACTGCGAGTTCGGCCAGGCGCCCCGCCACGAAGGCGCGCTGCATCATCTGCTTTATGCCGGCACCATCGGCGAACTCGTGGTGAGCCGCTGCCGCTTTTCGGGGGGCTTCCGCGGGCACCTTCTCAAGTCGCGGGCGCGCCGCAGCCGAATTCTCCACAACCGACTCATCGACGGCGATGGCGGCATAGCCCAATCCACCGAACTTTAGAGGTCAGCCCTTGTATGCACAGCGAGCGTGAGGTTTGA
>DASTGE010000381.1:0-2858 GCA_035719405.1 Burkholderiaceae bacterium | reverse complement strand
TCGATCTGAAGCTCGCGCGACTCGACCACACACGGGCCGGCAATGAGAAAGAAGGGGCGGTCCAGCCCAACCTCAAAGCCGCACAGCTTCATGGCCGCACCCCGGTCACGCGGCGACCTCCGTCCTGGCGCCCAGCGGCTTGTTCGTTCCCTCGATGTGACGGTTGAGCGCCGCCCGGATGTAGCTGATGAACAGTGGATGTCCGCCCCAGGGCGTGGACTTGAACTCGGGGTGGAACTGCACGCCGACGAACCATGGATGCTCGCTCTGTGGCAGTTCGACGATCTCGGTCAGCTTCTCGCGTTGGGTGATGGCCGAGATGACCAGCCCGGCCTTTTGCAGCCGGTCGAGGTAATGTTCGTTGGCCTCATAGCGGTGTCGATGGCGCTCGGTGACGACGTTGCCGTAGATCTGTTGTGCGAGGGTGCCGGGCTTCACGTCGGAGCTTTGCGCACCCAGCCGCATCGTGCCGCCGAGATCTGAGTTGGCATTACGCTTCTGGATCGTGCCGTCGCGGTCCTGCCATTCGTCGATGAGCGCAATGACAGGGTGAGGCGTGTTCGGCTCGAACTCGGTGCTGTTGGCCTCGTCGAGGCCGGCGAGATGGCGTGCGACCTCGATCGTCGCGACCTGCATGCCCAGGCAGATGCCGAGGTAGGGGATCTTGTGCTCGCGCGCGTACTGCGCGGCGACGATCTTGCCCTCGACGCCACGCTTGCCGAAGCCGCCGGGCACGAGGATGGCGTCGTACTTCTCGAGCTGGCTCGCGGATTCGGGCGTGAGCGTCTCCGAGTCGACGTACTCGATGTTCACCCGCGCATGGTTGTGGATGCCGGCGTGCTTGAGCGCCTCGTTGAGCGACTTGTACGAATCGGAAAGGTCGGTGTATTTGCCCGCCATCGCGATCGTGACTTCGTGCTGCGGATGCTCGACCTCGTAGACCAGCCGGTCCCAGCGCCTGAGGTCGGCGGGCCTCGTGAGCAGTTGCAGTTTCATGCAGATCAGCTCGTCGAGCCCCTGCTCGTGCAGCATGCGCGGCACTTTGTAGATGGTGTCCACGTCCCACATCGAGATCACACCGCTGGTGTGCACGTTCGTGAAGAGCGAAATCTTGTCGCGCTCGTCTTCAGGAATGCGGCGGTCGGCGCGGCACAGGAGTCCGTCAGGCTGGATGCCGATCTCGCGCAGCTTCTGCACCGTGTGCTGTGTCGGCTTGGTCTTGAGTTCGCCGGCCGCGGCGATCCATGGGACGTAGGTCAGGTGCACGAAGGCCGTGTGGGTGGGGCCGAGCCTGAGGCTCATCTGGCGCACCGCTTCAAGGAAGGGCAGCGACTCGATGTCGCCCACCGTGCCACCGATCTCGACGATCGCGACCTGCGCTTCGTCCGCGCCGCCCACTCCCGCACCGCGACGGATGAAGTCCTGGATCTCGTTGGTGATGTGCGGGATCACCTGGACCGTCTTGCCGAGATAGTCGCCGCGGCGCTCTTTCTCCAGGACGCTCTTGTAGATCTGGCCGGTGGTGAAATTGTTGGCCCGCTTCATCCGTGTGGTGACGAAGCGCTCGTAGTGTCCGAGGTCCAGGTCCGTTTCCGCGCCGTCGTCGGTGACGAACACCTCCCCGTGCTGGAACGGCGACATCGTGCCCGGATCGACATTGATGTACGGATCGAGCTTGATGAGGGTGACTTTGAGGCCCCGCGATTCGAGAATCGCGGCGAGAGACGCCGCTGCGATGCCCTTGCCAAGGGAGGACACCACGCCGCCGGTGACGAAGACGAACTTGGTCATGTCGTGCAGCGCACCCGGTGCAGGAACGCTGTGGTGGTAAAGAGGGATTATATGTGTGAGGGGCTGGAGCTCATCCCATGCGGGAAGTCCAGTAGGCGGGTCACTTCCAGTGGGGAGCCATGGCAACGATCAGGAGTGGGAATCTGAGTATCGGTAAACGATACTGAACGGAAAGCTCTTCAACCAGCATGCTCCTGGTCTGACGGCACGACGGTGCTCCTCGAAGGATGAAGCGATACGAATCGAGCTTGATGAGGGTAAGCCTTTGTGGGACCTGACATCAATGGCCGGAATGAACCTGCCCGATATCAGACAATCTTCTCGTCCGGCGTGGTGATCTTGCGCATCGGCTCATTGCGGGCGGATTCCACGCACAACGGAAACTCGGTGTGTCCCCGATCCCATTGGGGATCCTCGATGTCCTCGAACACCTGCTTCAGCCGCTGGCCCCATGTGCCGCGGATCATGCCGAAATAGGGGTTGCCCTCATCGATGCAGACGACGCGGTCGGTGCGGAAGCAGTCGCCTTCGTAGACCAGAAGGTCCAGTGGCAGCCCCACCGAGAGGTTGGACTTCAAGGTCGAGTCCATCGAGATCAATGCACACTTGGCCGCCTCGTCCAGCGTCGTCCGCGGCGTGACGACGCGATCGAGAATCGGCTTGCCGTACTTGGACTCGCCGATCTGAAAGTAGCAGGTCTCGCGTGTGGCCTCGATGAAGTTGCCGGCCGAATACACGAGGAACAGGCGCATCGCCTCGCCCTTGATCTGTCCGCCGAAGATGAACGAGGCATTGAAGTCGATGCCCGTTGCCTTCAGAGCCCGGCCGTCCTGCTCGTACACGCGACGCACCGCACTGCCCAGCACGCGGGTGGCGTCGAACATGCTGGTCGCGTTCCAGATGGTGATCGGCTTCTCGTCGCCGTGATCCAGCTTCTCGACCTGCAGGATCTCGCGCACGGATTGAGAGATGCTGAGGTTGCCCGCGGACAGCAGCACCATGAAGCGGTCGTCGGGCCGCTCGTAGATCATCATCTTTCGAAAGGTGCTGATCTGGTCCATGCCCGC
>DASTGE010000380.1:0-2450 GCA_035719405.1 Burkholderiaceae bacterium | reverse complement strand
AAGATCCGCGCCAAGAAGGGCGACAGCCTCGCGGTGGACGCCGTCATCTTGGAATTCGCGTAACTTCTTTGTTTGAGCATGATCTTTTCCGAAAGCCGGTATCCACTTTTCGGGATCATGCTCTAGACTA
Source organism: Burkholderiaceae bacterium (assembly GCA_035719405.1). GTDB lineage: Bacteria > Pseudomonadota > Gammaproteobacteria > Burkholderiales > Burkholderiaceae_C > CAMLIZ01. The sequence continues at coordinate 2,320 of DASTGE010000380.1, read as the reverse complement.
GACTAGTTTCTGTCGCGAAACGCCTAGATTGAGATCGCCCGATCTAAGTTATGCCCATGGACCGGGCACAAAATGCCAGTGGATGCCGGGGTCGGCAAGCTCTGGGCGGGTGGTTTTCGGGTTGGTCTTGGGATTGCCTGGCGGGCTGACCGTTGCAGACCCGTTGAGCCGTGACCGCTCAGGTCGGGGCGGCCTACGTATCGGTCAAGCCGCTTGTCGCCGGCGCGACGACTGCTTCAGCAGCATTGTGGCGATTCTCATGAGGTTGTTGGCGAGTACAGCGGCACCGACCCACAACTCGAAGCGATCGCGTCCTTCGGCGAGGCAGCGCTTCATGCCGCGACCTCGGAACAGCACCGAGATGCGGCCCTCGATGCCGGCGCGAAAGCGCTGACCTTGCTTGAAGGCAGCGCTGCTCTCGTACGCTTCGCGCCGAGTCGTTCGCTTGCCGCCGCGCTGCGGAATGCACACGAGCTTGACGCCGCCGTGCTTGCATGACGCCAGATTTTGCTCGCTGAAGAAGCCGCGATCCGAGCCATAGAGCTCCGGGGCCCGGCCAAAGGCCTGCTTGTGGCGCTGGAGGGAAGATGCCACGTGGAGCTCGTCGGGCGGGTTTCCCTTCAGCACGTCGTACTGCGTGATCAAACCCTTTGCGCTTTCGGCGAGGAAGACCTTGTGGCCGAACTCGACCGGCGCGCGCACCTTGCCACGCTTGATCAGATCGGTATGGGGCTCGAAGATGGAATAGATCTTCTCGTTGGTGGGGACCTGCTCACCATCAAGCACGCGACGCCTTGTCTGGTCGATGACGCGATCTCCCAGCCCGCAGAAATGCTCGATCTGTCTGCGCAACTCCTCGATCGCGATGTCGGCGAACATGTCTTTGCCGTGCATCTTGCGGGTCTTTTCGAGCCCTGCGCGCGCGTTCCCCACGACCTCCTCGGCAATGCCAATGAGCATCCGGTATGTTGCGATCTGCTGCTCGTGGCGCTGCCTCGTCGTCATGCGCTGGATCTCGTACATCCGGCGCCGCGCCGAACGTGTGCGGTCGCAAAAGCCCTTGATTCGAGGCAATTCCAGTGCTTTCGCCAGACGGCGGACCAGGCGTGTGACGACGCGGACTACGTCCCAAAGCAACGTGTTGTCGGTCGGATGATGGATGTTGGTCTGCACCACCGTGGTGTCGACCCGTAGCTTCGCGCCATCCTCCAATTCGAGCTCGACCGCAGCTCGAACCACCAGGTCGTTGACCGCCTTCAGCGTCTGTGGCGTCAGACGGACAAAGCCGCGCTGAAAGGCGTCGTGTTTCGGCACAGGCGCGCAATAGAAGTCGGCGAACCGACGCAGCGTCAATCCATCCGCGATGCGTTCGCGCAACTCACGATAATCCCAATTCTTGACCCGCATCAGAACCAGCGAGCGCAGGATCTGTGTCGCCGTCAATCCGTTGCGACCGCTGTCGGGCCGCTTCAGGCCACGCACCAGATCACGCCGGATCCTCCCGATGATGTCCCGCTGGTCGTCGAGAAAAGCGGATATCGCCTCCAGCAGCGGCTCCAGGCTCACACCCTGATCACTCTGCCGAATCAGCTCCCAATCGGCAAAACTGATCTGTTGTGCCGTCGCTCGCACGCCGCTCAGCTCTTCTTGTTCTTTGATTTGGCCCGCTCTCGCTTCAATGCCTTCACGTAGCGCGGTGCGGCCTGCTGCAGCAGCTCCTGCAAGGCGCGTCCGTTGTCCAACCCGCGCCGTACCTCGGCTACAAGCTCCTCGGGTACGTAGACCGCGATCCGCCGACCTTTCTGTCGTCCGTACAGCACGTAGCTCGGATGCTGCTCGCCCGACATGCACGCCGGACAGTTCTCGCGTACACACGGGCTGCGGCGAAAGCTCAAGGAGCCAAGCAGTGCCGGCCAAAGCCCCGCGGCCTCGCTCTGCAGCCAGCGAACCACGTCAGACGACGATTCAAATCGAGCTTCCTTCATGCCATCTGTGTGCAGTATCGCACACATACGAGTCAAGCAAAATACAAGTGCAAATACCTGTATAACCTCCCGATTTTCAGCGCTATTTTGCGTTTCGCGACAGAAACTAGCTAGAGCGACCAACATGATACGGCGAATGCGCGGGATTGACCCGCCGCTCGCTCCTCATACGATTTGGCGAGACCGCTATTGGGGTGATATTTTCGCCTCCATTGTCTGGGAGTGATGCAAATTCCGGTTCGCTTCCGCCAGAGGATTGCCTCTCGGACTCTAATGTTAGTTTTGGTGCACTAGCAACTTAGATAACTTTACGGAGATTCAGGAATGCAGTATCT